>JAUYSA010000009.1 GCA_030696545.1 Hyphomonadaceae bacterium | reverse complement strand
CACGGTGCCGTCCGGCAGCACGATCTCGGTGTGCTCCACGCCGCGACGGGCGGTGAAGTCGTGGGTCTGGCCGTCGCGTTCGTTCGTCAGCTTGTGCGAGGCGCGATAGGCGGCAGCCGCGACGGCGCTGCGCCCGCTGCTGCGGCTGATCGGCTTCATCGCCAGATGATAGATCGCCATGACGACCTCCAGGGAGCCGCCACGGTGGCGGCCAGTCTGGCGGGCCGAGATTACGCAAAGCCAGGATGCAACCTGGGTCCGTCGATCTGAAAATACCAAGCCCTGAGTTGCGCAGCAACTCGTAAGTGCGCCCTTCGCTAATCTTCACTTCGCTCGATAGGCTCGGTGAGGCGCGCTTGAGAGCAAGCGCATCAGCAAATGGAGAAGACCGAGCAGCAATGGAGTGTCGGGCCGCTGTGCGAATCGAGTCCGAATCGCCGGGAGAGCATGACGAGGCTTGCTGTTCGTCGCAACGCCATCGTGAACGCAAGGGAATTGCTGCGACGTTGCTAGAGGCGTTGTCGGGGCGCGGACACGAAGACAGGTGACGGCTCGGCGATCTCGCGCTACCTTGGGTTTTGGAAAAAGAGCGGCAGCACGGAGGAGACAATGGCGAGGCGGTCAATCGCCGAGCGGCTGGCTCAACTGGAGGCCCAGCGTAAATCGCTACAGACCAAGCTCGGCAAACAGGAACGGGCCAAGGATACGCGCCGCAAGATCCTGCTCGGCGCCCTAGTCCTGCACCGGCTGGAGAAGGGGCAGGACACCTTCTCCAAAGACCAACTTCCCAATTGGCTTCGGCGCGAGCTACCCGGCTTCATCACGCGTGACGACGACGCCGCCTTATTCCCCGATCTGATCGGCGAGAGCGGCGCGGCGCCGCTGCCTGACAAGACCTGATCGGGGCGCTGGAGTGGTGCGCCAGCTCTTCGGGCTCGTCGGGCTGATCGTCACCCTGATCGGTGGCTACCTGATGGGCACCATCATTGGCTTGGTCTTCATTATCCCGCTTATCCTGATCCGGCACACCAATGAGACTGAGCAGAACTGGCTGTTACTCGGGGCCGGTTCAGCAGGAGCCCTCATCGCCTGGCTCAAACGGCGGGCTGCGGGCGCGGGACTCGAAGACAGCGGCGACGTGCATGGCTCGGCCCGGTGGGCGAGCGAGCGCGAGGTTTGGGCGTCACTCGGCGGGGCGGGCGGGTTGATCGTCGGTCGAGAGAACCGGCGGGACGGCCAGCTTCTGCGCTACGAGGGAGAGCAGCATCTGATCACCATTGCCCCCACTCGGTCCGGCAAGGGCGTCGGCGCCATCATTCCCAATCTGCTGACCGCCAACCGCTCGGTCCTGTGCATCGACCCCAAGGGTGAGAATGCGCGGATCACCGTGCGGGCGCGGCTCGGCTTCGGGCCGGTCGAGGTGCTGGACCCGTTCGGCGTGTCGGGTGTGCCGTCCGCCGCCTTCAATCCGCTAGACGGTCTCGATCCGGACGGCTTGGACCTGGCCGAGGACGCCGCGCTGCTGGCCGACGCCCTCGTTTACGATCCGCCGGGCCAGACCGGCGAGGCGCACTGGAATGAGGAGGCCAAGGCGCTGATCGCCGGTCTCATCCTCCATGTGGTCTGTTCCGAACATCCGGGTGCCCGCAACCTCGTCACAGTGCGCGACATGCTCACCAGCGCCCCCGAGACCTTCGATAAGATGCTGGCGGTCATGCAGAAATCCAAGCGCGCCGGCGGCCTCGTTGCGCGGGCCGCCAACCGTCATCTGAGCAAGAGCGGTCGGGAGGCGGCGGGCGTGCTGTCGTCGGCCCAGCGCCATACCCACTTCCTCGACAGCCAGCGAATGGCGGCGGTGCTGGAGCATTCCGATTTCCGGTTCGAGGATCTCAAGGCCGGGGTCTGCACGGTGTTCCTGGTCCTGCCACCGGAGCGGTTGAGCACGCATGCGCGCTGGCTGCGTCTGCTAGTGGCGCAAGCCATCGGCGCGCTGGCCAAATCCACAGATCGACCGGAAAGGCCGGTCCTTCTTCTGCTGGATGAGTTCGCGGCCTTGGGTCGTCTGGAGCCGTTGGAGCAGGCCTTCGGTCTGATGGCGGGCTATGGCCTCCAGCTATGGCCAGTCCTTCAGGACCTGCACCAGCTTCGGAGCGTCTACGGCGATCGGGCGGGGACCTTTCTGTCGAATGCCGGGCTGATCCAGATCTTCAACGTCGGCGACGTGGAGACCGCAAGCTGGGTGTCCCGGTCGATGGGCTCGGGGACCGTCTCTTACCGAACGGCGAGCAGCGGAGAATCGCAGTCGCCGGGGCCGATGATGGTCTCGCAGACGACCACAAGCACCTCCACGACAGACCATCTGGTGAAGCGGGAACTGCTGACGCCCGACGAGGTGATGCGGTTGGATTCCAATCTAGAGATTTTGCTACAGCAGGGGCAGGCACCAGTGGCTGCGCTAAAAGTGCGGTACTATGTCGATCCGGAATTCACACCCGCCCTCGGCTAACGCCGCGTTCCGTCGAACCGGCCTATCATCGCAATATCGACTGATTTAAATTGTCGAGCGTCGATTATCACTATAGCGCTGAGGACGACGTTTTTTGGATTTGATTGGCCATGCACCCCGGAACGAGAGTTCGGCAGGACTGCCTTGAGAAAAATAGATTGAGTGTCACCGACGCAGCGGGCGTCCTTGGGGTTGATCGGCAGACACTTAGCAACTTGCTTAACGCACGATCCGGCATATCGCCCGAGATGGCCATTCGGCTGGAAAAAGCATTTGGCACGCCCGCCCGTGAATGGCTGATACTTCAGCTTGACTACGAGCTGGCCAAATCTATGCGGCGAGTCGAGAAGATCTGTGTTGTGCCTTTCCGTTCATCAAAGACGGAAAGTGGGGGAAAGTAATGCTTGGACTGGTCTTACGAGAGGAGTTCCGGGGCAAGCGCCTTCGGGGAACTGCCATCGAGCTGGCCAACGACCAGCAGACGGGCGCAACCCAGGTTGCAGCCAGCCAATTCCTCGAAATCACTTATCCCACCCTTGATCTGTTGAAAGGTATTGAGGCCGTCGGCCCAAATCACGGGCGGCCCGTAGTGGTAATTGGTGAACGCGGCCTCGGGAAGTCCCACTTGATGGCCGCCCTGTACCACGCTGTCACAAACCCTGCATCGACGGGCGCATGGCTCAAAGCTTGGGCGACCACCTTGAAAGATCCGTCCATCGGCACGATTGAGTTGCGTGATGGAATGCACGTGATCGGGGAAAGCCTCCATCGCCATCGGTATAAGTTCTTGTGGGACGTCTTGTTCGAGAACCACCCGCACGGCGTGTTCATCAACGGCAAATGGGAAGGCCAAGGCGCATCCAAGACTGAAATTCCTTCCGACAAGCTCATCATCGAACTGCTGGAAAACAGGCCGACGATGTTGCTGCTCGACGAGTTCCAAACCTGGTACGACGGCCTCACCAATACCAAGCAGTACCCTTGGAAAAATTGGGCGTTCAACTTTATCCAAATCCTTTCGGAGATCGCCAAGGAACGTCCCGATCTCTTGGTGCTGGTGATTTCGGTGCGCAACGGCGGCAGCGACGCCTATCAGCAGGTGCATCGCGTCAATCCGGTCGCGATCGACTTCAAGGCGGCCGGTAGCGCCGAGCGCGTCCAACAAGACCGGCGGCGGATGCTGATGCACCGCCTCTTCGACAACCGTTTGCAGATCGCGGGCGGCACAATTGACGCGCTGGTCGCCCAGCATGTTGCCGAGTCCTTTCGTTTGCTGGAAGTGCCGCCTGCCGAGCAAGAGCGCAAACGCCTAGAGTTCACAGAGTCTTGGCCTTATGCGCCCCATTTGCTGCGGCTGCTTGAAGAGCAGGTTTTGATCGCCACGGATGCGCAAGAAACCCGGGATCTGATCCGCATCCTAGCCAACCTGTACAAGAGCCGAGGCGAGGCCGTGCCCGTGCTCACCGCTGCCGATTTCAGGCTGGATGATGACGCGTCGGGAATCAGCGCATTGCTGGAGGCCGTGGCCAACCAGCATCATCGCACTCTGCGCGAAAAGGCTCAGCAGAATATCATTTCGGTGCAAGAGGCACGGCACGACCACGCCAGTGTCGCCCCGCACCTGCAAGAAATCGTCAGCGCCCTTTGGCTGCGCTCAATCGCTGTCGGCAACCTGGCTGGCGCCGAGCCGGCCACGCTGCAACTCGATATCACTCGCAACAAGCCGGTGGACGACAACGCCTTTCAGGTCGAACTGGCGACGATCATCGAGAACAGCTTCAACATCCATCAGGAGGGCACGAAGCTGCTCTTCCGTGAGGATGAAAATCCGCGCGCCAAACTGATCGCCTACGCGCGTAACGACAAGCTGTTCGCCGATGGCGCAGATCAGGCACAGCTTGCCAAGCAGGTGCGCTACGTCATCGGTGGAAGTGACGAGGTTGCAAGGACGTTCAGGGTGATCGCGCTGCCCATGGCCTGGGTCAAAGATCCCTGGACATCGCTCGATGATGCCGAGCAGCCGGACATTTGGGACGACCGTCTGCCCGTCCTTGTCTTGCCTGAAGAGCCAGAAAAGCTCGACGCCACGCTAGGTCGCTGGCTCAAAGACCAGTTGCAGAAGCGCCGAAACACCGTTCGCTTCCTGCTGCCGCGTGCTGGCAGCACGAACGCATTTCAAGATCGCGACCTGCTCATTCTCGCCCGTGCGGAGATGAAGGCCCAGGAATGGAGCGGCCAAAATCCTGAGTACAGAAAACTCCACAAGGAATTCGAGACCACCCTGCGCGACAACCTCAAGAAGCGGTTCGACCGCTTCGCGGTCCTGCAACGCTGGAACTTTGCCGACCCGTCGCAGTGCAAGTTCAGCGTCGAGCGTCTGGACAAGCAAGGCTCGCAAATTCCTGAGGCCATTGAAGAGGCGCTGACCAACGATCTGTTCGTGCCTGAGGATTTTGAGGACTTGGTTCTCGAATTCGCGGACAACAATGATGCGGTCGGCAAGCTGCTGCGCGAGTTGCAAGAGCCGCGGCCTGCCGGACAGGACTGCATCCCGTGGCTGGGCGAGACGGCCATGAAAGAGCGTCTGCTGCGCCTGTGCGCCAAGGGCAAGATCGCGCTCAACGTGCGCGGCATGGAATATCTGCAAACCCATCCGGGCGAGGACGAGGACACCGCGTGGCGACGGCTGCGGCCCAAGCTCTCGCTCACCGGCCGTCACCTCGACGACGTGTTCGTAATGCGCCCGTCTGCGGTTCCTGCGACGGGCGGCTCTGAGCCGACTCCGCCGGCGCCAACGCCAACTCCGGCCGGCGGAGATCTGCTGGGCGGCGGCGCAACATCGACGCCCGGCGTCGCCGAGCCCGCACCGGGTGATTTTACGGCGCAGACTCCTGCGCCGGGCGACATCTTCGGCGGCGGCGCGACGACGAGGCGGCGCACAGCTCTGTCAAATCCGGCTACATCGCCGCTCAACCTGATCGGCAAGATCGAAGGCTGGGGCATTGGTCCCGCCACGCGCGTAGACGAAGTCTC
>JAUYSA010000452.1 GCA_030696545.1 Hyphomonadaceae bacterium | reverse complement strand
ACGGCCGTAACGCCGCCATCGACACCGATGTTCTGACCGGTCAGCCAGGCGCCTGCGCGCGACGCGAGCATCACGGCCGCGCCGGCGATGTCGTCAGGAACGCCGATGCGGCGAAGCGGGGTCTCTTCCTCGCGCTGCTCCTTGGTCGTCGGATCTTCCCAGAGCGCCTTGGCGAAGTCGGTTTTGACGAGGCCGGGTGAGATGCAGTTCACGCGGATGCCGCTTGGCCCAAGCTCAGCCGCGAGGTTGCGGGCCAGCTGCACGTCGGCAGCTTTCGAGACGCAGTAGGCGCCGATCACGGTCGAGGCGCGCAAGCCACCGATTGAGGAGATGATGATGATCGCGCCGTCCTTGCGCTCGGCCATCTGCGGGGCAACCAGCGTAGCGAGCGTGTTGTTCGAGATGATATTGTTGGACAGGATTTTCGCGAAGGCTTCATCCGTGATGCCGGACATTGGGCCATAATACGGGTTCGAGGCGGCGTTGCAGACAAGGATGTCGATCTTGCCGAAGGACGCGTTGGTTTCGTTGACCAGACGCGTCAGGTCATCCCGTGATGAGATGTTGGCTGGTACCGCAATGGCCGTACCCGGCTTGTGCCTGGCGTTGATCGCAGCGGCGACTTCCTCGCAGGGGCCGGGTTTGCGCGAGGAGATGACGACACGTGCGCCATGTTCGGCGAACTGTTCCGCGATGGCCTTGCCGATGCCTTTGGTGGAGCCTGTGATGATGGCGGTTTTGCCGGTGAGGTCGAACAGGGTGCCGATTGCAGGCATGGGTGTTTCCTTCTTTTGGCTTCTTGGCCATCGGGGACGCCGCCCCGGTTTTCTGACGCATTGATCGTGCGTTCTTAGCGCAGGTTTGGCGGAAGGGAAGCAGCCGGCGCGGACCTCGGGGCGCTGGCTGGTTGCCGTGAACTGCCATAGGTCACTGGTGCGATATGCGGCGCCCAGTATGGTCCGGCGCTGAAATCTCAGGGGTGCGAAAAGGCTGCCTGACAGATTCTCGCCGCCATTGTGGCGGGTGCGATCTTTATCGCGACGGACCCCTTCGCTGACGCCCAGCCTGTGAAGGTGACATGCTCGGCGACGTTCACGCTTTCAAACCTGCTTGGCTCCTTTGGCTACGGCGAGCTCAAGGACGGAGTGATCGACAGGCTCTACGTCGAGATGGGGCCGAGCCGGGTGGCGATGACAACAAAGGGGGCGGGCGTCAGCGGCGCCTACAAGGCCAAGACACCTGACCTGATGTTCTGGAGCTATATGAGCGTTTACCAGCCCACCAAGGAATGGCTGACGCCCGGCAGTGTGCGGCTGGATTACTCCGGCTTTCGCCTCAGCTGGCCGGTGTTTACGTCGGGAGGCAAACCCGTGAAGGCGCTCAAGCTCACCGTTACGCAGGGCGATCAAACGATGACCGTCGATGTTCCTTCGAGCGCCAAGGTGGATCAGGCCACCAACCGCGTGTTTGCGATCGACTTTGAAGCGATGCTCGCGGGCCGCTATCCAACATTGCGGGTAGGCGATCATCAGAAATGGCGTAGCGCTTCGCAGAAAGGGGAACCTGTTTCAGTCACGCTGACGGACGCAGGCAACGGCAAGGTCGTTGCGCGAGGTACGGCGCCACTCCTCCAAACCGATACGCTGCAGGATCTCCTAAGCGGGGCGCTGAATGGCGTCCGGGATGCCTACAAGAACGGCAAGTGCTCGTAGGGCGTTTGCCGACACCTGCGAGCCTGTCCGAGGCGGGCCGGACGAACGGCCGCGGGTATTTCCCGCAGCTATCCCGTTGCGCCGTGACTCAGAACCCGAGACTATTCTCTGGGGACGTTTCAAGGACAGAGCGAAACCCAGGATGAGCGCCTACGAACTCTTTGTACTGGCTGTCGCAGGAGCGAATGGCGGAGTGATCTATTACGCCCTTCGCCGCCGCGAGCGGGTGTACGCGTGGATCAAGGCGCGCCGCCGTTAAGGCAGCCCGGCGGGAACTGATTGGTACGCATCACGTTGCACAACCAGCAACGGAGTAGCGTCATGAATGAAGTTTCCATCGTAGCGGCAGTGGTCATCGGCGTTCTCGCCGGATGGATTGCCGAACAGGTTATGGGCCGCAAGCACGGCTTGATCACCAATCTTGTCGTCGGCGTCGTCGGCGCGTTCCTGGGCGCGGTCATTGCGAACGCGCTCAATATCGGGTTCGCCGGCTTCTGGGGCAGCCTGCTGGTTTCCACCGTCGGCGCAATTCTGCTTCTGGCGCTTGTCGGAATGTTCCGCGGCCGCCGCGCCGTATAGTAAGGTTGGTACAGCTAGGGCAGTTCAGTCTGGGCTGTTGGTGAAATGGCCGCTCCTCACGGGGCGGCCGTTGTCATTTCAGGTCGGCGCATCCGTGCGGTACGGATTGTTCTTCACGTAGCGCCAGCGATCGAAGATCACGAAGATGAACAGTAGCCAGCTGGCCGCAAGAATGCCGCCACCAGTCCACATGGCCCAGTCAGGCGCGTGCGGCGTCATCTTCCACCACATCAACATCCCGGCGCCGGCGACGATGCCGGCGAAGCCGATCATCCGCTTGTTGCGGTGCAGGCCACGGACCTTGTTGACCCACGCAAGCCTGCGCGCGTGCTCAGGGTCGTTCTCGACGGCAGGCTCGCTCATTTCTCGGGATGCTCCAGCGCTGCGTAGGTGAGGCGCGGTGAGATTGCGCGGGTAGCGGGCGTGCCGCTATCGGGCCGCGAACCGTTGAGGTTCTGGATCATACCGACAAAGACGAGGTCATTGGTCGGGTCGATCCAGAACCACGTTCCGAACGCGCCGCCCCAGTAGAAGGTGTTGAGGCCCTGCGGCGTGCCCGCGCGTTGCGGGTCCATGATGATGGCGAAATCCATGCCGAAGCCGACGCCTTCCTGGCTCGGACCATAGAGATCAACCTTGGCGCCCGGCGTGAGCACGTTGGTGCGCATCAGCTTGACGGTGTCGTCCTTGAGGATTCGCTTGCCGTCCAGCTGCCCGCCATTGGCGACGGCCTGGGCGAAACGCCAGTAATCCTCGGTGGTCGACATCAGCCCGCCCGATCCGGCCAGGAAGGACGGCTTGGTTGTCGTGACCCGGTTTTCCGCTGGCCCCTTGATCTTGCCAGCGCTGTCATACGTGTGGATCGCGGCGACGCGGCTCGCTTTCTCCGGCGGCATCCAGAAGCCGGTATCGACCATGCCGAGCGGCTTGAAGATGTGCTCGTCGAAATAGACGTCGAGCGATTGGCCCGACAGCTTCTCGACGATGTAGCCCTGGATGTTCACGCTCGGGCCGTAGTCCCAGTTCGTACCGGGCTGGGTTTCCAGCGGAAGCGTCTTCAGCTTGTCGATCATGCCTTGCAGGTCTGTGGCGCCGAGATTGTCTTTCTCATAGACGGCGCTCACGCCGAACCCGGCCGAGTGACTCATCAGTTGGGCCATCGTCATCGGCGAGCGCTGTGGCTCCGTGCCGCCGCCGGCCTTTTTCACCTGCAGGTTGGCGAACTCGGGAATGAACTTCGACACTGGGTCGCTGAGCTTCCACTTGCCCTGCTCCCAGAGCTGCATCATCGCGACGCCCGTGATCGGCTTGGTCATCGAGGCAATGCGGAAGATGCTGTCCGGGCGCAGCGGGGTATCCTTGCCGGCGTCCTGCTCGCCATAGGCGTCGAAGTGAACGACCTTGCCGTGACGCGCCACCAGCGTGGTAACGCCTGCCAGCTTGCCTTGATCCACAAGCCCGCGGAACTCCGCCGTCAGGGCGTCGAGGCCAGCGGTCGAAAAGCCGACCGATTCCGGGTTCGCCGTCGGCATGCCGAGATCGCGCGCCGTCTGCGAATGCGGCGAGGTGGGGCCGGCGATGCTGTCCATGACGGCGCATCCGGACGCGAGCAGGGCCGCGGCAAGCGCAGTCGCGGTCAGCAGCTTTGCGCCGAAGCGTGTGGCGGGACGGTTCATGCGTGTCTCTCCCCAGAGCGGCCGGATTCGGCCTGTTGTTTTGCGGGGAAGTTGGCGCGCCACAGCCGGTGGGTCAACGCGGCTCGCCCAACTGTCATCGGGCCGGTTGGCTACAGCCCCCAGTCCTTCGTCAGGTTCTGGATCAGGGCGTCGCGGCGGGCGCGGACGTCTTCCGGGGTCCAGCTTGTACGGCCTTTGAGATCGTTGCTGTAGGCGAAGGAAGCTTCGCCATTGCGGAAGTAGATCGCCATCTTGTCGTGGAACGACTTCCGATCGGCTTCCTGGTTTTCGGCGTGGGTCAGCAGCGTGAAGTTGCCGATGCATTCGGTCAGTTCGTCGCGATCGCGGGCTTTCGACCATTCCTCATACCAGTCGGACCCCTTCAGGGGGGTGCGGGGGAGGATATGTTCCACCGTGCAGTCCGTTCTCGGATCGAGGGGCACGCCGCCTTCGGCGCTGCCGGATATGCGCATCAACAGGGCGCGGCGTTGCTTGAAGTTCGGGAAGCGGCCACGCAGGCGCTCCGTCAGGTCCGACTTTTCGCGCGACGTCAGGTCGAGCGGAGACTCCGTGTCGAACAGCACGCCGGGCTTGTCCATCGCATCGAGCACGCGGCGATAGCGCTTGTGGCGATACTCGCGGTCCTTGACCGAGTATTGCAGCGTATAGGCGAGGCGATCGAGCGCCCAGAAAAACTTGTCGGCCTGGTCGGGGCTGTTGGGATGATCGACGAGGAACATGATGGCAGGTGCGCGCCAGCTCTCATGATGGATGGAGCGGAGATAGCAGATGCGGCGCAGCGCTTCAGGGCCGAGATCGTTACCGCCGGTATTGCCGTTCACCACCGCGTCGTAGGCGTTGACGAAACGCGGAAGCTGCTCGTTGAGGAAGGTGCGGAAGCCGCCGCGCGGAATGATCGCCGCGATCAGGTCCGTCACCATGTCGCCCGCGCTCTCGCGATCGTAGATCGAGCGAACCTGCTTCAGCATGTCACCGAAGCCTCGATCGCCCAGCCGTGTCGTGTACGTGTTCCATCGTTCTGCCTGCTCGCGTGCTTCGTTCACGCTGAAGCCCGCCCGCTCGAACAGGGCAGACTTCAGGATGTCGTGGTCGGACAGCGGCTTGCCGCGATGGTTGAGCGACTGGAAAACCTTGTACGCGACTGCGTACTCGGACACCCGCACGCGAACCATGGTCACTTCGTCGAGCAGCCACAGGGCGAAGCGCGAGCGTTCCTCGGCCGACATGTCGGACAGGTAGTCATAGATCTGGTTCACGGCTGCCGAGAGACGGATTTGGCTTTCCGACAAGTCTCCGCTGTTGGCGGCTTCTCGGATTTCATCCTGGCGGCGGGTGGCTTTGCGCTCCTGCACATTTTCCCGGAAGAAGGGCGTGTCGGCCGTGTTGAGCGTGATGCGCCAGCGCTGACCGCCGCCGAACACCATGCCCATCGTCTCGTGACCGATCATGGTGTGAATGAGCGCCTGCTCGTCGGTCGAGGGTGAAAGGTCCCGCAGCACGGCGAGGATGATCGTGAGAGTGGTGAGACGCTGCTGTCCATCGACTACGTCGGATGGCCCCCGATTGCGGGGGCGGATCACCACGATGGCGCCGAGGAAGTACACCGTGTTGTGCCGGAAAGCGTCCAGCAGGTCCTTGATCAGGATTTCAGTTTCCTCGTCTTCCCACGCATAGCTGCGCTGGAAGGGCGGAACACGGATATCCGTAGTCGCGCTGAAAACGTCGCGAATGCGCTGGACCTCAGCGGCGATCGCCATGAACTACACATCCCAACTGCACTGTGGGCCAACTGAACTTCAGGTACCTATCCATACACGCCGTCCGGGTCCAATCTTCCGCAGCAGATTTGATCGAGGCGACTCATGCGGTTGTGTGTTTTTGAGGCCACGTCCGGCTCGGGCATCGGGCTGGTTCTGGGAGAAGAGGTCGCGGACCTGCGAAAGGTTGCGCCTCATCTGTCCGGTAATCCTGTGGATATTCTTGCCGCAGGGGCGGCGGGCATCGAGGCTGTCGAGCTGGCAGCCAGGACAGCGCCGAGGTTGGCGCTCAAGGACGTGAGACTGAAATGCCCGGTCGGACGGCCCGGCAAGATCCTCGGCATCGGGCTGAACTATCACGACCATGCCAAGGAAACCGGACGCGAAGCGCCGACCACGCAGATGTGGTTCAACAAACAGGCCTCGTGCGTTCACGGACCATTTGATCCGGTGCTCATGCCGGCGGTATCGACGGCGCTGGATTACGAGGTCGAGCTGGTCGTGCTGATAGGGAAGCGCGGCCGCCATGTGCCACGCGAACGGGCGCACGAGATTGTCGCCGGCTACATGACCGGGTGCGACTATTCGGTGCGCGATTGGCAGCGCGCGACGCAGACCATGATCATGGGCAAGGGCTTTGATACGCACGGGCCGGTGGGCCCCTGGATCACGACGCCGGACGAGGCGGGGGACGTTTCCAAGCTGAGCCTGAAGTGTTGGGTGAATGGCGAACTGCGCCAGAACGGCAGCACGGGCGAGATGATTTTCGATGTAGCCCAGCAGATCGAGCATCTGACCAAGGCGTTCGCGCTGGAGCCGGGGGACCTGCTCTTCACCGGAACGCCGGCGGGCGTGGGCGCAGCGTACGCGCCGCCAAAATTCCTGAAGGTGGGTGATACCGTGAAAGTCGAGGTCGAGCGGCTTGGTAGTATCGAGACCGTCATCGTGCAGGAAACCGCGCAGACGCGGATCGGCTGAGTGAAACTGCGCCGCGACATCGTGCTGTTCATCGCCTTGGCGATCGTTGCTGCTGTGGGCGGGGTGTTCCTGTTGCTGAACAGGCCCGGCGCGGCGGTCGACAGCTTTCTCTCGGATACGAAGGCGCGCGTCGCGGCGGCGCGCCCCAACCCCGCCAATGCGGAGTCGTTTCGTGCGACCGTATGCTCCGCTGGTCCATGTGTGTTGGTAGAGGCTGGCGGTCTCGCGATTCTGGTCGGCGCGGGCGAGGGGGCGGCTGACGGATTGCGCGCGCGCGGGCTGATGCGGGCGGATCTGGATGCGATCGTTGTGCCTGATCTCGCGCTGGACTCGATCGCCGGGCTGCCGGGCCTGTCGCAGGCGAGCCTGCAAGCCGGGCGCAAGGAGCCGCTGAAAGTGTACGGCCCGGCTGGGATCGTGCCGGTGATCGATGGGGCGAACCTCATGCTTGCGGGCGAGCCGGGTGTGCGGCTCGGCGTGGGGACTGACAGGGAGGATCAAGGGCTGGAAGGGCTGGTCGTTTTCGACTCGGGCGTGGTGGCTGTTCGCGCTTTTGGTGGGCGGGCGATGGGCGAGGGCCGGGTTTATCGGGTGGATTTCGAAGGGAAGTCGTTGATCATTGCCGGGTGCAGGGCAATGGCCGTCGAGATTGTTTCGGCTGCGCGGGGAACTCAGAGCGCGGCCGGAATACTGGCGGCGGGGTCGTCTCGGCTGGAGGACAATCAGGATTCCTGCCTGCCGGTGGGCGATGTGCTCGCAGCAGCAGGGCAGGCCCGGCTGGCCGCCATCCTGCTCAGCCCGTTGCGGCCGTCGGCAGCGATTCCGGGCTCGCTGAATGCGTGGCGGGAAGTGATTGCGGGCGAGCGGGTGGCTGGCGCCGTAGCGGGCGGGCCTGGATCGGTGATCGACCTGTCGGCGGAAAAGCCGGTTGTGCGGCCAGCGAACTGAACAAAACTGCTGGAAAACAGGGGCCTGAAAAGCAGGCGGGGTTCTGACCCGAGCCAGAACCCCGCACTCCCCGGTCGCCCCCGTCACCGGCCCTTTTGCTTCGTACCAGAAGCTCCCCGAGGCCGGCGCGTTCGATTGTGGCGATATAGGGGCAAGTAACCGGCCACTGTCCACTTGAGAAAACGGCTCGACTGTTCGAGGCGACAACCGTGTGTCCCAAAGACCACATGAGCATAGAGCACATGTTGCTTGGCGATGCCGTAAAGACAGCGAAATCAGGGTAAGCGAGGCGGACCTTGATGTGCTCTGGCGTGTGATGCTTTTCACAGCGCATCGCCGGTGCGCCGCAGAGACGCTACACTCGTGACTTGTCATTCGTCGCGGATGCCAACAGAAACAAGAACGTGGACGCGCAAGTCCGCAACCTGAGGGGCTGCTCCGGTTACAATGCCTGTTATCGCCCACATCATGCTGGCGCTCGTATATATTACTGCGTCGGTGGTCGGCGCGGTTGCGCTGTACGTGAACGGCTACGTGCCGTCGATCACGGCGGGAATCATTGGGGCGACATCTGCGCTCGCGATGATCCAGCTGCACATGGCGATTTCCCGTGCGGGCGGAGGCAGCGTTTCCGAGAAGGACCTGTTCGAGATCAAGCAGGAACTGCGCAAGATCACCTCGCGCGTGGCCCAGAACGAACAGCACGCCGCCGAACTGAAATCCTCGTTCGAGCGCGACATCGCCCAGCGCCGCGAAACGATTCTCAATGAGATGCGCGGCCTCGAGGGGATGATCCAGAATCTCTCGAAGAAGTTCGAGACCCGTCTCCAGTCCGTTCGCGCGGCGCCGGCAGCCGATGTGCCGATGGATGGTGCGTCGATCCTCGACGCCGTGAAGGAAGCGCTGCGCGAGAACCGCGTCGACCTCCACCTGCAGGCAATCGTGAACCTGCCGCAGCGCCGGACCTGTTTCTATGAGGGTTTCACCCGCCTGCGCCGGGCCAATGGCCAGATCATCATGCCGGCGGAATTTCTCGGTGCGGCCGAGCGGGCGAACCTGCTGGGCGTGATCGACAACATGCTGCTGTTCCGCTGCGTGCAGATCGTGCGCCGGTTGTCCGAGCGCGACCGCCGGATTGGCGTGTTCTGCAATATCTCGATGGCGTCGCTGGAAGACGAGATGTTCTTCCCGCCCTTCCTGGAATTCATGCGCGAGAACCGCGATCTTGCTCACGCGATGATCTTTGAACTGGGCGTGCGCCAGTTCAACCAGCGCTCCGACACCGCGATGAAGAACATGAGCAAGCTGAAAGAGCTTGGCTTCCGCTTCTCGCTGGACAAGGGCGATGGGCTGAACTTCGACCTGCCGCAACTTCAGGCTGCCGGCGTGAAGTTCGTGAAGGTGAATGTCGAGCGGTTGCTGGAAGAGCTGACGCCGGGTGGCGAGCGTCCGATCTCCTCCATCACGCGCGATATCGCGGCGGAGGATGTGCCCGCCGTGTTCGTTCGCTATGGCATCGACCTGATCGCCGAGAAGATGGAGACCGAGAAGTCGGTCATCGAGGTTCTCGAGTTCGAGATCCCGTTCGGCCAGGGCCATGTGTTCGGCGCGCCGCGTCCGATCAAGGGCACGCTGCAGGACGAGACCGCCCCGCCGCCGGACTTCGTGCGTCGCGTATCGCAAGCGGCGATGTAGGGCGTGAGCTCCGCCAGGCTGCTGAACGGGCTTTCTGAAGTCGCCTCCGAGTACGACGCGATCCTTTGTGACGTGTGGGGTGTGATCCACAACGGGCGCGAGGCGTTTGCGGATGCTTGCGTGGCGCTGAAGAAGTTTCGCGAGACGCGCGGGCCGGTAGTTCTGATCACCAATGCGCCGGTGCCGAAGGATCGGGTCACGCGGCTTTTTCCGAAATTCGGCGTGCCGATGGATTGCTTCGACGATGTGATCGCATCCGGCGACGCAACGCGGAACGAGCTGAAGCGCGTCGCGCCGGGGCCGGTCTATCGGATCGGGCTGGATGAGGATTTCGGCGTTTATGCAGGGCTGCCGCTGGAATTCAGTGATGATCCAGACGTCGCGAAAGTGATCTGCTGCACGAGCCTGCGGGAGTATCCCGATGGCAAGCCGGAGCCTTATCGCGCTGAGCTGAAGCGGCTGGCGGCGAAGAAGTTGCCGCTGATCTGCGCGAACCCCGATGTGGTGTTCCGGCAGGGCGACAAGCTGATCTGGTCGGCGGGATCGCTGGCGAAAATCTACGTTGAAGAGGGCGGGCAGGTGATCTCGCCGGGCAAGCCGGATGAGCCGATCTACCGGCTGGCGTTCGAGCGGCTGGCCGAGATTGCGGGCAAGGCGATTGCGCCGGGGCGGGTTCTGGCGATCGGCGATGGGCCGGCGACGGATGTGCTAGGCGCAAACCGGCAGGGCGTGGATGCGTTATTCATCGGCGGCGGCATCCATGGACAGTCGATGGGCGAGGGGGATGCGTTCCTGGCGTCGGCGGAGAAGGTGCTGGCGGCGGATGGCGTGAGCGCGAAGTGGGCGATGCCGGAGCTTGGCTGGTAGGCGCGGCGGTGCGTTCTCGCAGGTGAGCCTGCGAGGTGGGTTGGGTTCTGGTTTTCTGAAAATTGGTTGAAGGGGAGGTCCACGCGGAAGCGCGCAGCCCCCTCCGTTTCGGCGCGAAGACGCGCCGATCCACCTCCCCCGCCTGCGGCGAGGGAGGACTTCGAGCGTGATCACTGAGTCCTCCACCGCGCAAAGCGCGGGGGAGGTGGATTGCGCCGAAGGTGCAAAACGGAGGGGGCTCTTTACCCG
>JAUYSA010000419.1 GCA_030696545.1 Hyphomonadaceae bacterium | reverse complement strand
CCTCTGCTATGCACATCAGCGCCATGAACTGCGCCTTCAGATCGGTTGGGAAGCCTGGATGGGGCCGCGTATCGACATCCACGGCAACCAAGCCACTGCCATTACGCTTGATCCGGAGCCCCTTGGGCTCGACCTCAACCGTGACGCCGGCCTTCCGCAGCGCATCAATCAACGCGCCGAGATCTTCCGCTCGCGCTCCTTCCAGGAACACGTTGCCGCCTGTGGCGGCGGCAGCGATCGCAAAAGTTCCTGCTTCGATACGGTCGGAAATAACGTCATGGCGCGCGCCCGTGAGTTTTGCCACGCCCTGAACGCGGATCGTGGATGTGCCGTAACCTGTGATCTTGGCGCCGCAAGCGTTCAGGCAGATCGCAAGGTCGCCGATCTCGGGCTCACAGGCTGCATTCTCGAGAATGGTCTCGCCGTCTGCCAGAACCGCAGCAAGCATCGCGTGTTCGGTCGCGCCCACCGAGATAAAGGGGAAGTTGATATGGGCGCCCTTGAGACCGCGCAGCGCGGCGGCTTTCACATAGCCTTCCTCAATAACGATATCGGCGCCCATCGCCTCGAATGCCTTGAGGTGAAGATCGACTGGCCGTGCGCCGATGGCGCAGCCGCCGGGTAGCGACACCGTAGCATGGCCGACGCGTGCCAGCAGGGGCCCGAGCACGTTGAACGTCGCGCGCATCTTCCGCACGAGGTCATAGGGCGCAATTGTCGAGGTGATGTTTGCTGCATCCATCCGGCAAAGCGCCTCGCCGGTGGGCCACTCGACAACCACGCCCAGACTTTGCAGGAGCTTGGCCATGAACCGGGTGTCTGCCAGATTCGGCATCGAGGTCAGCACCAGCGGCTGTTCGCACAGCAGCGAAGCCGCCATCAGCTTGAGCGCCGAGTTCTTGGCGCCGGAGATTGGGATGCGGCCCTCCATGGGGCCACTGGGGAGAATCGAAAGCTTGTCCATGGGCCATGGTTATGAGCCCGATTTCGTCCGCGACAAGGCGGCGCCCCGGCTAATCCTCGCCGTGTTCAGGCTTTCCCGAGGTATTCTGCTGGGCCGCCTGCCCGGCAGCTTTGCGGCGCTTAAGGTTTGCGCGCAGGGCTTCGGCCAGCCGCGCGTCGCGGCGCTCCGCCTCGGTCATCGGTTTTTTGGGCTTATTGGTAGGATTCCGCGACATTCTCGCCTATCCCACACCTCCCCTTCCCATGGCGAGGGGTTTCCGTTATGCGATCGCCTCCGCTTCGCGCGGAATGCTGCCGTAGCTCAGTGGTAGAGCGCATCCTTGGTAAGGCTGAGGTCGGGAGTTCAATCCTCCCCGGCAGCACCAGCATCCCCGTCGAACGTCATTTGCGCCTGGAAGCGCCGATCGGGCCAGCTGCGACACGTCGCCGAAAGCGTAGCCTCTCTCCAACCCTATCCGTTGACCCGTACTTCAGGCGACATTGCCCGCAGACGCGCCACATCCTCATCCGTCATGAAGACTTCGAGCTTGAGGTGGCTGTCGCCAGACAACATTTCTGACGACACTTCACAGTTGTTATGCAGCCATGCGTGAAGCCGCCCATCAGCTGCCGGGATGAGCACTTCGCGTGGCCTCCTGTTGCGGAACAGCGCCGCCTCGATGTGGAAGAGTAGTTCGTCGGCACCTTGACCCGTCAAGGCGGACACCATCAGCGCGGGAGGATTATGCCCAGATGCCCGCTTTTCCAACACATCCCGGGTGGCGGCATCAAGCGCGTCGACCTTGTTCCACACCTCGATCATGGGCGGCTGATCCAGACCCGTTGTTTCGGAAAGCTGCTCAAGGATCGTGTGGACGTCGTTGGCCTGATATTCGGTATCCGGGTGCGCAATGTCGCGGACATGCACGAGAAGGTCGGCCTCCATGGCCTCTTCGAGTGTTGCTCGGAAGGCTGCGATGAGCGTGGTCGGAAGGTCTGTGATGAAGCCGACTGTATCCACTAGAGCCATGCGCCGGCCCGACGCGGCCACGATCTCCCGCGCTGTTGGATCAAGCGTTGCGAACGGCATGTCCGCGGCCAGCACATCGGATGACGTCAGCCGGTTGAACAGTGTCGATTTTCCGGAGTTGGTGTAACCGACAATTGCGGCCACTGGCGCGCCGCGTTTGGCCCGGCCTTCGCGCTGCAGCCGCCGTGTCCGGCGCACCTCTTCCAGTTCACGCTTGAAGCCGGCGATGCGCTTGTCGAGCAGTCGCCTGTCGGTTTCGAGCTGTGATTCACCCGGGCCGCCGAGGAAGCCGAAGCCGCCGCGCTGGCGTTCAAGGTGGGTCCAGGTCCGCACCAGTCTCGATCGCTCGTATAGCGATCGCGCCATTTCGACCTGCAGGCGGCCCTCGGCCGTGCGGGCGCGGAGTCCGAAGATCTCGAGGATGAGCCCGGTGCGATCGACCACCTTCAGCTTGAGTTCCATTTCGAGGTTGCGCTGTTGAACAGGCGTCAGCGCGCCATCCACGATAAAGAGCGTGACTCCATCTTCCTTGAAGCGTTGTGACAGGGCGTCGAGCTGCCCTGCCCCAAGCAGCCGTGCGGGATGCGGCTCGCGGACGTTCAGCTGTTCGGTGAAAGCCAGCTTGACGCCCAACGCTTCCGCGAGCCCCCGGCTTTCTTCCAGCCGGGACCTCGCGACGTCGGCGCCGCCGATGACAGGCAGAACGACCGCGGCGACGTCTTCAGGTGGCCGGCGATCGATCAGGTCCTTCGGCAATCAGGCCTCGTCTTCATTCTCGAAAAGATTGACCGGCGCGTTGGGCGCAATGGTCGAGATGGCGTGTTTGTACACCAGTTGCGGCGGGCGTCCCTCGCCTTTGAGCAGCACGCAGAAATTGTCGAACCAGGTGACGATACCCTGGAGCTTGACGCCGTTCACAAGGAACACGGTGAGGGGTGTTTTCCCCTTCCGCACGGCGTTGAGGAAAATGTCCTGCAGGTTTTGTTTTTTATCAGACGACATGGATATTCCGAGCCTTCTTTGCTGGGGCCTTGCCTCACGTTTAACGCTTCCAGCATGCAATGAGCAATGCCTTGCCCTTCAGGCTTTCGTCGAAGGTATGCCCCGCCCCACCCGGCATCATGACGCGGCGTACGCGCCTGATACGCTGGCGCCGCGTCGAAATGTGACTGCGGCGGCAAGGCGCAGCCCCGCCAACTAAGCGTGTCAGCCCTGCGGTTCCTTGATTCCAAGGCTGGTATCAACGCCCAGCGCCTTGAGCTTCCGGTGAAGCGCAGAGCGTTCCATGCCGATGAAAGCAGCGGTCCGGGACACGTTGCCGCCGAACCGGGTGATCTGCATCGCAAGGTATTCCCGCTCGAAATGCTCCCGCGCATCACGCAGCGACATCGAGATCATCTGCATGGAACCCGCGGCAGAAGCGCCGCCGCCCTTGGCATCGCTAGGTAGGTGCTGAGCGGTGATAGCCCCAGGCGGCTCGCCATTTGCGAGGATAAGCAGGCGCTCGACCACATTGCGAAGTTGGCGAACGTTGCCGGGCCACTCGCTGGCCTGGAGCACCGCCACCGCGTCCTCACTGAATGGACGCGGCTGAAGGCCTGTCGCATCCGCCACGCGCTGGACGAAGTAATCAACGAGGTCAGGAATATCCTCCCGGCGCCGATCCAGTGACGGAACGTCGACCGGCACGACGTTGAGACGATAGTACAGGTCCTCGCGGAACCGCCCTGCCTGGATTTCGGAGCGCAGGTCGCGCGCAGTCGTCGAGATAACGCGAACATCCACCGTCACATCATCCCGGCCATTCCGACGCCGGAAGCGCTGGTCCACCAGGACGCGGAGGATGCGACTTTGTGCAGCAAGCGGCATGTCCGAAATTTCGTCGAGCAACAGCGTGCCCGCATGAGCCTGCTCGAACAGCCCGATCTTCGGTGCTTTGCCGTCTCCGAACTCCTCGCCGAACAGTTCGCTCTCGACATTGTCCGGATCGATGGCTGCCGCGTTGACGACAATGAACGGACCCGTTGTGCGGTTCGACTGCTCGTGGATCAGGCGCGCCACCAGATCCTTGCCAGATCCCGGCGGGCCGGAAATCATGATGCGGCTATTCGTGGGCGCGACCTTGTCGATCGAGCTGGTCAACTGAGCGAGAATGCCGGAACGCCCCACCATCTCGTGCGACGAAGCCGAACGCGCCCGGAGCTGTGAGTTTTCCCGCTTCAGCGCGGCGTTCTCCATCGCGCGCTGAATGGTGACGATCAGCTTCTCCGCCTTGAACGGCTTTTCGAGATAGTCATAGGCTCCGCGCCGAATGGCCTCCACCGCCGTCTCGACCGTACCGTGACCAGATATCACGACCACAGGCAGGAATGGGTCCATTTCCTTCAGCATCGACAGGATGCCGAGGCCGTCGAGCTCAGAGCCCTTCAGCCAGACGTCGAGAACGACCAGTCGCGGCGCCCGCGCCCGCACAGCCGCGAGGGCGTCGCTGGAATTGCCTGCCGTTCGAACAGAGAACCCTTCGTCCTCCAGAATGCCGCCGACCAGTTCGCGGATATCCGCCTCATCGTCCACTACCAGGATTTCCGCCGCCATCAGGCTACTCCTTCACCGGCATACGCCACAGGTTCTTCCAGAGGCTTGGGCTGCATGGGCATGCGGATGTCGACACGGGCGCCGGTCGGCGCCGCATCGTTGTCACCCAGCCATATCCGGCCGCCATGGTCCTCGATAATGCGTGTAACAATGGCAAGACCGAGGCCCACGCCATTCTTTCGCGTCGTTACATAGGGTTCGAGGAAGCGCTCGCGGTCCTGAACCGGGAACCCCGGTCCATTGTCGCGCACCGTCACCTGAACCTCGTCTCCGTCTTCAAAAATATCTATCATCACGGAGCCAAACTTTGTCGTGCCGCTTTCCAGCTGGCGATCGACCGCCTCCGCGGCGTTCTTCACCACATTGGTCACGGCCTGCGCCAGCATCCGCTCATCGCCCATTATGACGACCGGATGAGTGGGAGCGTTGACTGAAACCGCAATCGCAGGCGTCGCCATGCGCTGCGCGAATGCCACAGACTGCACCATGTCGACGATATTGAACTCGCCGAATGTCGGCTTCGGCATCCGCGCAAAGCCGGAGAACTCCTCGACCATGCGGCCAATATCAGCCACCTGGCGGGTGATCGTGTCCGTACACTTCTCGAACGTCTCACGATCGGTTGTTATCTGGCTCGCAAAGCGGCGGCGCAGGCGCTCCGCTGAAAGCTGGATAGGCGTCAGGGGATTCCGGATTTCGTGCGCGATCCGCCGCGCCACATCGCGCCATGCGGCTTGCCTCTGGCCCAACACCAGGCGGGTGGTGTCGTGGAACGTGATGACGGCCCCTGCCCCATCATACTCTGGCGAGACGCGTACCTGCAGGTGCATGGTTGCACCCTCGGAAGGGCGTTTATAGCTGGTATCGACGGACTGCCCCGTCTCAATCGAGCGGCTCGTGGCCGCAACGAATTCGCCGGCGACCTGTCCAAGGTCCATGGCCTTTCCGGGGCGATAGATGAAGCCCAGCAGCGTCTGCGCCGATGCGTTGGCGATCGTGACTTTCAGATTGCTATCAACCCGGATAACGCCTGCCTCCACGCCCGCCAGCACGGCCTCGATGAATGCAGAGCGTGTTTCAGCGTCTATCCTTCCGCGATCCAGCGCAGCGGTCTGCCGCGACAGGCGATCGGTCATCTCGTTGAAGGCATCCGCAAGGTCGGCAATCTCATCACGCACGGTCGGCTTGAGTATTCGCACTGAAAGGTCGCCGTCACGCACGGCCCGAGCCGCGCCTGCGAGCGCCCCGATTGGCATGGCGATGCGAGACGCAGCCGTCATGCCAAGCCAGGCCGTGCCCAGCAGCATCAGCAGGGCCGCCTCGATGTAGGATAGCGTCAAAACCACCGCGAGACTGTCGCGGCGCACCTCAGCCTCGCGCAGCCGGCGGTTGTCAGCGTCGATCAGCGCAAGCCTCTGGCTCAGCACCGGAGGAATGGGCCGCGAGACGTAAAGGTAGGCGTCGGGATAAGCCTGCAATCTCACAAACGCGACGACTTCCTTCTCATCGACGATTCCGCCAACTGCGCCTTCGTCGGCGTCTCTCCACCACTTGTCGGTCGGGATGCGAAAAGGAAGCGCTTCTGGCGCCACCCACTCGCTGACGCGATTGCGATCAGAAGACAGGATCGCGGCGCGCGCAAAATCACGAAACTGGGCTTGCCCTCCCAGCAGGTCCACGCGGAAAGCCTCCGGGCTTTTCTGAAGCGCTGAAACATAGTCCGGCGTATTCAGGTCGCTGACCATCGCCGCCAGCTGGGTGGTGGCGTCTTCCTTCACATCGTCGACAGATGCCTTCGCCGCCGCCTGGGCGTTGGCGACCACGTTGCGCACCGGCTCCCCAAACCAGCCCTCCACGCTGCGATTGATCGCAACCGCAAGAAAGCCGGCCACGATAACTGTCGGAATAGCCGCGGCGGCCGAGAACAGGAAAATAATCCGCAAGCGAAGACGAGCGCCGCCGTCCGTCTCACGGTTCTCGCGGACGAGGTGGTACACCCGCATCCCCAGCACAGTCGCAATGGCGCCGATCAGGATCAGGTTGGCTATCAGCAGCCATAGCAGCCATGGCTGCGCTGCGGCGCCGGGGCTGGAGTCGGTTGTGGCAAGATATGTGGCTCCGGCGGCCACGACGGTTGCCAGGCCGAACAGCACCTTGAACGTGTTCGACGTGGCTCTTCCGAGCCTCGCCCTAGCATCAGTCATTGTGGCCGTGTCAGGCATACACTCTACCCGCTGGCCCAACCTGCGCTGCCTCCCTACCTGACCAATGGGAAGGCTGCCTGTCGGGGCGATCAATCACCCGCGCTGCGTACCGCTTCTCAGGAACAATCTGCGGCGGATGAGCAACACTGTGTGACGAGCAAAGCACACTCTGATGCAGGGATGCAACAGACTTAAGCTGTTAGGGCAGGACGCAAGCCCAAGGGCCGCTGTTGCGTAGCAATTACTCGCCTCTGAGGCGATGGCTAGTCGTCTCCGCCAACGCCAAGGCCGTTGATTTTCGACCGAAGCGTATTGCGGTTGAGGCCCAGCAAAGCTGCTGCCCGCACCTTGTTCCCATTCGTGGCGGCCAAAGCGAGCTTGATCAGGGGGCGCTCCACCTGCTCGATCACCGTCTGGTAGATCTGCCCGCCGTCCGGGTCCTTGTCCGGATCGGCCGACAGCGCCGAGATGAAATGCCGCGATAGCAGCGCCTCGATCTCTGCCTCGAATTCCCGTTCGCCCGCGACAGCCCGGGTGGACGAGCGCAACTCGCGCTCCACTTCGCGCGCCGAAATCACGGGCTCCGGGCTAAGCGCCGAAAGGCGTCGGATGACGTTTTCCAGTTCCCGGACGTTGCCCGGCCAGTCATAGGCGACCAGCAAATCGTATGCGCTCTTATCGAGCTGTTTCTCCGGCAGGCCTTCCTTCTTGGCCCTCACGAGGAAGGCAGACGCCAGGTCGGGAATGTCTTCCTTGCGTTCGCGAAGCGGCGGCAACTGCAGGGCGACGACGTTTAGGCGGTAATACAGGTCCTCGCGGAAAAGGCCTTGATCGACCAGCGAGCGCAGGTCGTGCTTGGTCGACGCGATGATCCGGACATCAAGATCGTCTCCGGACGTAGCGAAGCGCCCGTCCTGAAGAAAGCGGACGAGGCGTGTCTGGGCTTCAAGAGGCATGTCGCCGACTTCGTCCAGAAACAGCGTTCCGCCATCTGCCTCGCTTACCTTGCCACGGCGCCTGCCGCGATCATCCCGCCCGCCGCCAAACAGTTCGTCTTCGACCTGGTCGCGTTGAAGCGCCGCAAGGCTTACCGGCACAAACGGTCCGGCTTTGCGCTTGCCGAGCTGGTGAATGGCGCGCGCCGCAAGGTCTTTGCCCGTTCCGCTTTCGCCTTCGATGAGCACAGTGAGCTCATTATTCATCACGCGCGCGATTATGCGATAGACCGACTGCATCGGCTTCGAGCGGCCGATGAGAGGCAACGCTTCGTCTTTCTCGGCGCGGCGTCCCGTCGTCTCCTGCCCGCGCGATGGCTTCTTCTGCAGCGCGCGTCTCACCGTTTCCGCCAGCTTGTCGATGTCGAACGGCTTGGGAAGGTAGTCATAAGCTCCATGATCCGATGCGAGAGCCGCAGTAAGCACCGTTGACTGGGCCGAGATCACGATGATCGGCAAATCGGGCCGCGTCCGCCGGATTTGTGGCAACAGGTCGAAGATCGACTCGTCCGGCATGTACACGTCAGTGATCAGCAGATCGCCCTCGCCCGCCTGTATCCACCGCCAGAGCGCCGACATCGTGTTGGTGGCGCGGACGTGATAGCCCTCTTGCGCCAGAGTCTGCGAGATGACGAGCCTGACGCTCGCATCATCATCAGCAACCAGGATTGTCGGACCGCTCATTTGGCCGCTCCTTTTTGGCGCGTCATTGGAAACAGCAGACGCAACGAGGCGCCGCTCGCGCTATTGTCGAGAACCACGAAGCCGCCATGCGCCTGCATGATCTCGGCGACGACTGCGAGACCGATGCCCGCGCCGCCAGACTTGGTGGTGAAGAAAGGTTCAAAGACCCGCGCGACAGTCGTTTCGGGCACGCCCGGCCCGTTGTCTGTCACTGAAATCTCCAGTGCGCCTCGCGCACGCGGGCCATCACGTCCGGCGAACCGGAAACCTGCGCGATACCGCGTAGCCACCGAAATGCGCGCCTGCTTGTTTGCGTTGCCGACTGCCTCCACCGCGTTCTTGACGAGGTTCAACGCAGCCTCATGCAAGTGATCAGGATCAACTTCGATTTCAGGAAGCGAAGGATCGTAAAGCAGGTCGAACCGCGCGTTCGCGCCAAAGCTCGCCTTGGCCAGATCGATCACACTATCGAGCACGATGTGCACATTGGTGATCCGTGTCCGCGGCGAGAAGAACGTTTCGAATGCCGTGAACCGATCCACAATACGGTGGATACGCGCGCCTTCTTCACGGATGAGCGACAGTAGCGGCTGCTGCTCATCGCTCGCCTGCCGCGCCAGCAGCTGTGCCGCGCCGACGATGCCAGCGAGCGGGTTCTTCACTTCATGTCCCAGCATCCGCGCGATCTGCGCAAATGCATTCACCTCTGCATTCGTCTCGTCCTGCGTGTTCCGCGTAATTGGCAGGAAGGTCAGCACCAGCCCGCCATCATCGCCATCGGGCGACGCCGACACATCAAGGTCGATCGGAGCGATATGCGGGCTGCCCACCCGGATCGAGCGGGCAGACATCACGCCGCCCTCGCGCCGCGCACGCCCGATGAAGTCGAGCAGCGGAGCATCCGTCGGCAGCAAATCCGTCAACGGCCGCCCGCGTAGTAGCGGGGCAGACCGTTGCAGCAACGTCTCCGCCGCCGGATTCACGAAGCTCACCGTATCGCGCCGCGACAGACCGATCACTGCGAAGGGCATCGCGTCAAGAACGCGCGCCGCAATTGAGGTGGGGTCCTGCACACTCGTGATCATGCCGCGTCCCTCCGATTAGTAAGCGCCGCCACAAGCGCATCCTGAAGCGCCGCTGGCGCCTCCATCCTGCAAAGCGCCACGCGTGTTTCCGCCATTGGCGGCAGCCCGTTATCCTCGCACCAGGCATCCACGAATGCCGCGATGTGCTTGCGCACAACCCGCACGCCAAGCCGTTCGCCATACAGCGCCACGCAGCCGGAAATCTGATCGAGAATGGAAGTCAGCTTCTCCTCGCGCGTGGGCTCGCGATACGGCGTGCCGAAGACGGCGTTGGAAATTTCGGCCAGCCGCCATGGCCGACCCTCGGCGCCACGGCCAATCATCACGCCAGCAGCGCCAGATTGCTTCATCGCTTCCCGCGCCGACTCTCCGCTTTCGATATCCCCGTTCGCGATAACCGGCAGGTCGATCGCCTCAACCACCGCCGCTATCCGCGCCCAGTTGGCCTGTCCCGTATAGAACTGAACCCGCGTCCGGCCGTGGACTGTCACCATCTGCGCGCCCTCGCCTTCCGCGATCCGCGCGATCTCTGGCGCGTTCAGCGACGCATCATCCCAGCCAAGCCGCATCTTCACAGTCACTGGCCGCTTTGTCCCCGCGACCGTGGCCGCGATCAGTTGCCGCGCCAGGCCGGGTTCCCGCATGAGCGCGCAGCCTGATTGTCCGCCCGTGACCTTTCTCGCGGGGCAGCCCATGTTGATATCGATGATGTCGGCGCCAGCAGCTTCAGAGAGTTCCGCGCCGATGCGCATCCACTCCGGGTCACGGCCGGCAAGCTGGACGATGAAAGGGCCGGATCCATTGTGCGGTACAGCGCGGCGAACAAATTCCTCGGTCTCGCGGGCCAGCTCCGCGCCGGCCACCATTTCCGTCACCACGGCAGGTGCGCCGAACCTGTCGGCCTCGCGCCTGAAGGGCGCATCGGTCACGCCCGACATCGGCGCCAGGAAAACCGGCGCGGCGATCTGGACATCTCCTACCCGGAACACGAAACAGTCTCTCCACACCCTGCCGAAATGCCCAATCTTTAGGCATATTTTACCCTACACTTAGACCTCACCCGCGTGAAGGCGTCAATTATGCACAATCAAGAGGCGTTTTCTGGCTCAAAAGCGGCTGCGATCGTGGTTGCGGCCGGTTCGGGCACGCGCCTCGGCGGGGCATTGCCGAAGCAATTCCTGACACTCGGCGGCAAGCCTATGCTCCTTTGGAGTGTGGAAACCCTGCTGCAGTGCAATAAATTTGCGGCAGTTGCGGTGGTCGTTCCTGCCGGGGAGGAGAACCGCGTCAGGGCCATCCTGCCGCACGCCTGGAACCTCCATGTTGTCGCAGGCGGCGCTTCACGGACCGATTCTGTCCGCGCCGGCCTCTCCGTACTTGAGCCGATGCTTCCCGACCGCGTGCTGATTCACGACGCCGCCCGTCCCGGCCTGAGCGCGGCCGTGATCGACGAACTGCTCGCCGCGCTCGACACGGCAGACGCCGCCGCCCCTGCCCTCGCTATTGCCGACGCCCTCAAGGCCATCCCTGCGGTCAGCTCCGTCAGCCGCGACGGCCTCGTCCGCGTCCAGACACCCCAGGCCTTCCGCTGGCCTACGATTGCCAGCGCCTATGCCTCCACCATCGACCCTGCCGTCGACGATCTCGCGCTTGTTGAGGCCGCCGGCGCCAGCATCACGCTGACTCCAGGCCGGCATGAGCTTATGAAAGTCACCTATCCGGAGGATTTCGCCGTGGCCGAAAAACTGATCGCCGGACCTACCGTGCGCGTCGGCTTCGGCTTCGACGTTCACGGCTTCGAGCCTGGTGACGCCGTCATCCTCTGCGGCGTGCGCATCCCGCACACCAAAAAGCTCGAAGGTCACTCCGACGCAGACGCTGGCTGGCACGCTCTAACCGACGCCATTCTCGGCGCCCTAGCACTTGGCGACATCGGCGATCACTTCCCGCCGTCGGACCCACGTTGGAAAGGCGCTGCATCCGTGCAATTCCTGAAACACGCCGTAAAGTTGGCTCACGACCGCGGCTTCCGCATTGCAAACGCCGACATCACCATCGTCGCCGAACGCCCGAAAATCTCCCCCCATCGCGAAGCCATGCGTGCCGCCACGGCCGAAGCGATGAACGTCCCGCTCGAGGCCGTCAGTGTGAAAGCCACTACCACAGAGAAGCTGGGCTTCGTTGGTCGCGAGGAAGGTATCGCTGCGCAGGCGACAGTGCTGTTGCAACGCTGACTAGTAGCGCGCCGCACCACCGGCTAACGTTCCACTCCAGAGGCCGCTCATGTTCGACGATCATCTCTTGATGCTTGCCCGCCTGACGCTCGACGAGGCGCAGCAGAAGCGCCTCAAGATCGCCACGGCCGAAAGCTGCACTGGCGGCCTCATCGCAGGCCTGCTCACCGAAATTCCCGGCTCGTCCGCGACCGTGGAGCGCGGCTTCATCGTCTATTCCAACCGCGCCAAGGAAGAGATGCTGAATGTTCCCGGCGATCTGATCGCCGACGCCGGCGCAGTATCGGAGCCCGTCGTCCGCGCCATGGCCGAAGGCGCGCTCGAGCAATCCCGCGCCAACCTGGCAGTCGCCGTGACCGGCGTCGCTGGTCCCGGCGGCGGCACGCCGCTCAAGCCTGTCGGGCTCGTTCATCTCGCCGTCGCCCGCGAGAACAAGCCCATCTTCCATCAGGTGATGCGTTTCGGCGACGTTGGCAGGGACAGGGTTCGCCGCGAAACTATCATCACCGCGCTGGAAATGCTGCGGAAGATGATGGCCTGATTTTCATGCGGCGTGGCGCGGCAGGCCATCTCCCTGCCCTGATCCCGCCATCAACGCCCGCGACTCCTGATCACAGCCCGGCCACAAGAAGCCGGCATAAAGGAGCGACTGATGCGTGTTGCGAATCTCCTCGTCATGGGCGCGGCAGCCATGCTGGTTTGGGCCTGCGCCTCCACCCAATTTCCTGACAGCCCCAGCCCGCCTGCTTCCGTAGAAGTCAGCGGTAATGACTGCGCGGTGCTGGCTGCGGTCGCGAAGGGGCATTACAAGTTCGGATCTGACAACCTGCCCCCGCCGCTGAAGGGCTTGGCTGAGCCCGGCTGGCGGCCCCAGTGCGACTGGTCGAAATACGACCTCGCATTCTCGGATTACAACGACGTTCCTCAGACCGCCGATCCACGCCAGCGTCTGAAATGGGTCGCCTTCAAGCAACCCCGCTACGATGGAACCGGCGCCATTGTCGAAACTGAGATCATGCATGGACCGTTGGCGGGCATCGGCTATGAATGCCGCCTGCATTCGGGTATCGCCGGGTGGACTGTTGGCGAGTGCAAGACAAGCTGGGTGTCGTAATGAAGCGTATTCTTCTTTTGGCTGGGTGCATCGCCGCGGCGGGCTGCGAAAGCGCTCCTGAAAACCTCCCCGGCAAGGAGCCGCTGTTCGTCACAGATGACTGCGCCCTAATCAGCGCCATCGGCCGCGAGCGCTATGACCTCAGCCGCGACGATCCGCCGATGACCGTCCGCCTCAACGGTGAAGATGCTCCGTGGACGCCGGCTTGCGACTGGCAGGCGGTCGGCTTTAATCTGGTCGAGGTTAGTGGCCCCGAGGGTGAAGCCGCCACAGCAAACATGAACCGTCTCTCGTTCAACCGTCCGCGTTACGACGCCAACGGCGCGCTGGTCCGCACATCACTCACGGCCAATGGTGCAACCACTGCCGTTCTTTGCCGTGTCGTACACGGCGGCGCGGGTTGGTCTGTCGACAGCTGCGGCCCTGACCCAAAACTCACCCGACCGCGCGAAGCCGCTCCCAGCCCAGCCGACCAGACGCCTGACTCGGAACTTCCGGCGCCGACAGGTGAACGCCCTCTGACGGCGCGCGACCTGTCTGTCCCTGAAGCAGATCCAGGCGCTCCTCCGGGCTCGCCCAACTAACCATTGCATCAAGTCGGCGCACTGACTTTCGGATAGCGCCGTGCAGCTTCCGCGATGAACGCGTCAATCACGCGCTTGATCGCGTAGGTCTTGTTGGCGTCCGCCAGAGCCTGAAGAACGAAGTTCCTGAACTCGAACTGGATCGTGAACTCCACGCGCGTACCTGAAGCGCTCCGTTGGAACCGCCAGTTGTTCGCCAGCTTCCTGAACGGTCCGCGCACCAGCGTCACGTCGATCGCCAGCTCAGGCTCGCGCGCGTCCACGTCCGTCACGAACGTCTCGCGAAACCCCTTGAACCCAACCGTTACCTCGGCTCGAGATCGCAACCGGCCTGCCTCTTCCTGCTCGCTGACGATCTTCAACGACTGGATCCAAGTCACGAATTCAGGGTAGCGGCCAACATCAGACGCAAGATCAAACAGATCTTCCGGCCGATACGGCAGCTCCAGCGTCTGTCTGTGTGAGGTCACGGTATCAGCGAGCCAGTTGCGTCTCGCGCGCAGCCTTCAGCTTCGCGAAGTCTTCATCTGCGTGATAGCTCGACCGCGTCAGCGGGCTCGCCGACACCAGCAAAAAGCCCTTCGCCTTGGCGATCGTCTCATAGGTCGCAAACTCGTCCGGCGTCACGAACCTATCGACCGCTGCGTGCTTCCGCGTCGGCTGCAGGTATTGCCCGATTGTCAGGAAGTCGACGCCGGCGGACCGCATATCGTCCATCACCTGCATCACCTCTTCCTTGCTCTCGCCCAGCCCGACCATCAGGCCAGACTTTGTGAATTGCGACGGGTCGCGCTCCTTCACGCGCTCCAGCAGCCGCAGCGAGTGGTAATAGCGCGAGCCGGGGCGGATGCTGAGATACAGCCGCGGCACAGTCTCCAGGTTGTGGTTGAACACGTCCGGCTTCGCGTCGATCACGATGTCCGCCGCCCAATCCTTGCTTGAAAGGGATCCCTTGCGCAGGAAGTCCGGCGTCAGAATCTCGATCGTCGATTTTGGCGCGGCCATGCGGATCGCGCGCACCACAGCCGCGAAATGCTCTGCCCCGCCATCGGCGAGGTCATCCCTGTCCACCGACGTGATGACAACGTGGCCGAGCCCCATCTTGGCGACCGTCTCGCCGACGCGTCGTGGCTCGTCCGCATCCAGCGGTCCCGGCATCCCCGTCCGCACATTGCAGAACGAGCAGGCACGCGTGCAGGTGTCGCCCATGATCATCAGTGTGGCGTGCTTCTTGGTCCAGCACTCGCCAATGTTCGGGCAGCTCGCCTCCTCGCACACGGTCACGAGTTTCGCGTCCCGCACGATCTGCCGGGTCTCGAGATAGCCCTCGCTGGTCGGGGCCTTTACCCGAATCCATGGCGGCTTGCGCTGCAGGGGCGTGTCCTCGCGACCCTGCTTTTCAGGGTGCCGCGGACGGGCGTCTGGTCCGCCCTTGGTATCAAGAAGTGTGGCCATATGGCCTGTTACCTCGGTTTGCCCGCGCTTGAAAACGCGGCGTTATGGGAAGCTGGTTTGGGCGTTTGTGCTTTATGAGCCACAGGCTATATTAAACCCAAGACATAAAAGAGCGCTGGTGGGGCGCCTGAGGGAGGTTTTACTCAAATGGCGTCATTGCGCTCGCCTTACGACCCCCGCAACGCCGAGATTGGCGTCTTCCAGGCTCTTCTCGCGGCCCGGAAAGAATACGGAGGCAAGAAGATCGTCCTGCACGACGCCGATGACCGGAAACTTTCCTACGACGACATCATCCGCGCCGCCTTCGCGCTGGGCTCCGCCCTGAAGAAAGGCACCAAGCGCGGCGAGGCCGTCGGCCTCATGCTGCCCACCGGCGCCGGCGCCATCATCACCTTCTTCGCCATCAACGCCTACGGCCGCGTCCCCGCGATGCTCAACTTCACGGCCGGCGCCCGCAATGTGAAAGCCGCGCTCAAGGCCGCACAGGTAAACCGCATCATCACGGCCCACGCCTTCATCGAGAAGGCCGAGCTGCATGAACTCGTCGGCGAACTTAAATCCGAAGCGGAGTTGGTCTATCTCGAAGACGTCCGCGCCGCCCTTGGCGCCAGGCAAAAAGCCGCCGGCGCCCTCGGTCCCGTCATGCCATGGGCCGTATCATCCAGCCCCAATCCGGGCGCCCCCGCCGTCATCCTCTTTACCTCCGGCACTGAGGGCGATCCCAAAGGCGTCGTCCTATCCCATCGAAACATCGTCGCAAACGTCCACCAGATCCTGGCTCACGTCCCCGAGGCTCTTCTGCCCAGCGACATCCTCTTCAGCCCCCTCCCCACCTT
>JAUYSA010000417.1 GCA_030696545.1 Hyphomonadaceae bacterium | reverse complement strand
CCTTCATTGGCCAGATAGAGCGGGTCAAGGCCCAGGATCTCGCAGGCGGCCCGCACTTCAGCCCGCACCGGGATGCACCTTTCTTCGATCTCTATCATCAGGCCGGAGCTTCCGGCAATTTCACAGAGAGAGGTGGCAACCCCGCCCCGGGTCGGGTCGCGCAGGGTGTGGATGCTGCCTGGAGGTAGACCGGCAAGCAGTCTCTGGACCATGGCGTGCAGGGCCATGGAGTCGCTGCGCAGATCTCCGGCCAGGGCAATGCCGGCCCGGCGGGTCATGATGGTGATCCCATGGTCGCCCATGGAGCCGGAAAGGATGATCTTGTCCCCCGCTTTGGCCTTGGTGGCGGAGATCTCCACCCCGTCGGCCACCAGCCCGATCCCGGAGGTGTTAATAAAGATCTTGTCGGCCTTGCCCCGGGGCACAACCTTGGTGTCGCCGGTGACAATGGGCACACCGCTGGCAAGCGAGGCATCTTTGATCGAGATGATGATCCGTTCCAGGTCAGCAAGCGGCAGCCCCTCTTCCAGGATCAGTCCCAGACTCAGACAGAGCGGCCGAGCTCCGCGCATGGCCAGATCGTTGATGGTGCCGTGCACGGCGAGGGTGCCGATATCGCCGCCGGGAAAGAAGATGGGGTCGACCACATAGCTGTCGGTGGTGAAGGCGAGCCGGCCTGGCTGGTTGTCCATGACGGCGCTGTCTTCCAGGGCCGACAAAACCTTGTTGTCCAGGTGCTTCAGGAAAAGCTTGCTGATCAGCTCCTGGCTGGCCAGCCCGCCGCTGCCATGGTCAAGAAGAATGGTTTCTGGTATTTGGGATGACATATTGTGTTTACAATAACGTGTTAATAAGGCTTTTGCGAAAGTACCAATAAATTCCCTCCCCCCTGGAGGGGGAGGGTTCGGGTGGGGGGGAGATAGCCATGAAATCATTATGTTGCATGTTTCACCCTCCCCCTAACCCCCTCCCGTCAAGGGAGGGGGGACATATCTGGAAGAGACTCTAATGTGAATCATTTCCATAGTTAAACCAGGCGCTGCAGGTCCCTTCGCTGGAGACCATGCAGGGGCCAACAGGGCTTGCCGGGGTGCAGCGTCTGCCAAAAAGCGGGCAGGCGGGCGGTGTGGTGATCCCTTTGAGGATCTGTCCGCACAGGCAGCCCGGCGGTTCTTTGGACTCCGGTACGGTGATCGACAGACGGGACTGGGCGTCAAATCCGGCAAATTCTTTTCTGATGGCCAGTCCACTGCCTCCGATTGTGCCCAAGCCCCGCCATTCCATGTCCACCGGCTCAAAGATGGTTTCCACCATTGCCCTGGCCCGGGCATTGCCTTCCCAGGTGACTGCGCGGGTGTAGGCGTTTTCCACCTCGGCCCGGCCTTCACTGATTTGTCTGGCCATAAGGATCAGGGCCTGAAGGATATCGGTGGGTTCAAAACCGCCGACCACGCAGGCCAGGTGGTTCTGTTCCGCCAGAGGCTGATAGGCCGCCGCGCCGATGATACTGCTCACATGGCCGGGGCAGAGCAGGCCGTCAATCCCCAGGGCCGGATCGCCGAGCAGGGCCATGAGCGGCGGGATCATGGTCTTGTGAGTGGAAAAGACCATGAAATTGTCAATATTCTGCTGGCTGGCGGCGAGGATGGTGGCGGCAATGCCGGGGGTAGTGGTCTCAAATCCAATGCCGGGAAAGATCACCAGCTCCGCCGGATTCCGGCGTACCAGCTCCAGGCCGTCAATGGCCGAATAGACCACATCAATCTTTGCGCCCTGGGCGCGGGCATGAGCAAGGGTTGTGCCATTGCTGCCGGGCACCCGGAACAGATCGCCAAAGACGGCAAGGTGTGTTCCCGGCAGCTCGGCCATCTGCAGGAAGGCGTCAATATGGGAAGCCGAGGTGACACAGACCGGACAACCGGGGCCGGAGATGAGTTCAATCTTCGGCGGCAGCATGGCCCGCAGGCCGCTGCGGAAGATGGCCATGGTGTGGGTGCCGCACACCTCCATAACCCGGAACGGCTTGGTGGTGGCCGCGGTCAGCTCGTGCAGGAGATGGGCGGTCAACTCAGGGTCGCGGAATTCGTCAACATATTTCATGGGTTATGTTTTGCTCAGACTTCATCTGACATGATTTTTGAACAAGATCATTCGTTGATTATACGTCTCTCAAATTGTTTTTGTTCTACAATATTGAATGACCTAAATGCTAAACGTGACTTAATGACTTCTAATCTCTTTCCAGCAGGGGCTTTCTTTGTAATTTCACTAATTGGTATATCGCATAATGGTCCTAGGATTATCCCTTTAAGGGAAATTTCGTCGTTCAACGAATGAAAAAGCAAATTGCCTTTCTTAATACAATCCTTTTGACTGCAGATTACACGTATTTCTTCTTCATAACTCCATGAGATGAATTTGGTTAACCAAAGCCCTTCGGTTTCATTTCTTGTAACTGGGTTGTTAGGATTTTTTTTATCTTGTAAATTAATTTCAAACCTATTTTGTCTGTATTTTACAGGTAATGCAATGTCATCTTTAATTGAGAACTTCAAGGCAACGCCTCTATGCCTGTTTGCATAATGGCTCCAAAGCAATGGGTTCTTCCAGTTTTCG
>JAUYSA010000348.1 GCA_030696545.1 Hyphomonadaceae bacterium | reverse complement strand
CTGGACCCCCGCCTTCGCGGGGGACACGGTGGATGCCGTTCAGCAAGCCTGAGATCCCATGACCCTCGACGACATCATCCGCACCCTGAACCTCATCCCCCACCCCGAAGGCGGATGGTATGCCGAGATGCATCGCATCCCCGATCCCCACAATCATGGCCATCGCTCGCCCGGCACCGCGATCTACTACGCGCTCGGCGCCAATGACCGCTCGCACTGGCATCGCATCGACGCGACCGAGATCTGGCACTATTACGCCGGCGCCCCGCTGGAGCTGAGCCTCGCGGTCACAGAGCATTCGCGCGTGAAGATCCGCACGCTCGGGGCAGACCTCCTCGCCGGCCAGCGCCCGCAACTGATCGTGCCGCCACATCACTGGCAGGCCGCACGCAGCCTTGGCGACTGGACGCTCGTCGGCTGCACCGTCTCGCCCGGCTTCGAATTTTCAGGATTTGAAATGGCCGCGCCCGGCTGGTCGCCCGGCGCTTAAGCGGGATCAGCCCGCGTTGCGCGACTGTGTCAGCGCGTTGGTGATCGCCTCGGGCGTCACGCGGCCAGACCAGCCATCATCTGGGTTCACGTCAACGATCAGTTCGCCGTCCTTGAAGCCAACCTTCGGCGCCTTGCCGCGCCGAATAGTAACCTTCTCGACCTTCGATGCCGCCTTGCCGGCCAGCCCGTTGGCGTTCTTGACGCCCAGCACCAGAATGTTCAGCGCATCCGCCGCCCAGGCCTCGTCGCTGGCGAAGGACTGCGTCCCCCAGATCGTGACCTCATGGCCCGCCAGTTTCGTAAGCTCAGTCGCCGCGCTCGCGCGCATCTTGTCGAGCGACGCCGTCATCGCGCCCGGCGTGATCGGCGGCGCCTTTGCGGAGGGTTCAGCCGGCGAGCCGGAGACGTTGTGGATGTACGACACCACATTGCCCTGCTGCGTCACGCGCAGAACCATGCGGCCAGCATAATCCATGAAGAAGGTATCGCCGCGCTGCCCCGGCACAGGCATCAGCGATAGCACATTGTCGCTGCCATCAACCTTGAGCAGCACCATCGATCCGCGCTGCTCGAGCACGAAGCCGGTGTTCTTGTCCGACCCCATGTCGACATACCAGGTCCCGCCCTGCTGGGGCGCGGAGGGTTTGGCGGCGCGGGTGGAGGCGAATGTCGGTGCGGCCTGCGTATCCTGCGCGATGGCCGGGGCGGCGAATCCAGTCGCCATCGCCGCTATCAGCGCAAGGGCTGCGACCCGACTCGCACCGGAGATGGCCGCAGGGACATGAAATTCTTTCACCATCATCCCCGCCAATAGACACGGCAAAGGGGGCAATTCTTTGTTCGAATGCTGGGCCCCGCTGGCCACGATGGGGCCATTCAGCGGCGGAAGCAAGACTCGGCGATTCAGTGAAAACAAGGCGTTAGGCGCTCGCGGCGCACCGTTGCACGGGCGCCGCTGCTGACCTGAAACGCTAGCCTGTGATGTACTGCCCGCCATTGGCTGTCAGCGTCGCTCCCGTCATGAAGGCCGAGTCGGCGCCGGCGAGGAACGAGACGCATCCCGCGATCTCCTCCGCCTTGCCGAGCCTTCCAACCGGGATCGTAGCAACAATGCCTTCCAGAACCTTTTCCGGCACTGCCTGCACCATCTCGGTGTCGATGTAGCCGGGGCAGATCACGTTCACGGTGATCCCCTTCTTGGCGTTCTCCTGCGCCAGCGCCTTGGTGAAGCCGATCAGCCCGGCCTTCGCGGCGGAGTAGTTCACCTGTCCGATCTGGCCCTTCTGGCCGTTGATCGAGGAGATGTTGATGATGCGGCCGAAGTTGCGCTCGCGCATGCCCTCGATGGTCAGGCGGCAAAGGTTGAAGGCCGAGGTGAGATCTACGCGGATCACGTCATCCCACTGCTGGCGAGTCATCCTGTGCAAAGTCGCGTCGCGCGTGATCCCGGCATTGTTCACCAGCACGTCGACCGGCCCCAGCTCCTTGGTGATCTTGTCGATCCCGGCGGCGCAGGCATCGTAATCGCCGACATCCCACTGATAGCAGCTGACCCCCAGCTCCTTGCCGCACTTGTCGGCCGCCTCGGCATTGCCGGCAAAGTTCGCGGCCACCTTGTAGCCGTCCTTCGCCAGTCGTTCGGTGATGGCTCTCCCGATGCCGCGCGTTCCCCCAGTAACCAACGCCACCTTCGCCATAGATCGCTCCCTGCCGCTCACAAGCTAGTGAGCGTTATAGCCTACTTGCTGAGGGATGGTCTCGGACCTGCAAGCCACGTCCGAAATATTTTGCTGCACTTATGCTGCACCCGCCGAATGAGTGTGCAGCTGCGTAAAACTCGTGCTACAAGACGGACTGAACTCGATTTAATGTGTGACCGAAGCCAGAGCTGTCCCAGGGTAAACGAGACAGCGGCGCTGCGGCCCCAGGAGGAATGGTTTGGCACAGTCGAACGGCGCCGACGGCGAGAAGATCATCATCAAGAAATACGCGAACCGGCGGCTCTACGACACGTCCGCTTCCGCTTACGTAACGCTTGAACACCTGTCCGAGCTGACCCGCCAGGGCAAGGATTTCATGGTGCAGGACGCGAAGACCGGCGAGGATCTCACCCGCGCCGTGCTCGCCCAGATCATCTTCGAGCAGGAGAACAAGAAGGAAGGCGTCCTGCCCGTTTCCTTCCTGCGCCAGCTCATCCAGTTCTACGGCGACAACTTCCAGACCATGCTGCCCGCCTACCTCGAACTCTCGATGAAGACGTTCAACCAGCAGCAGGAAAAGTGGCGCGACTACATGTCGACCACGGTTGGCGAAGACAAGGCCAAGGCGTTCGACGAACAGGTCCGCAAGAACATGTCGATGTTCGAGGACACGATGAAATTCTTCGCGCCCTTCGTGCCCGTGCCGCCGAAGCCCGAAGATGCCGGCGTTCCCGGCGCGCCGCCGAAACCGTTCTCGCCCCCCACGGGCGTCGATGCGATCCGCGCCATGCAGCAGCAGATGCTTGAAATGCAGAAGCAGCTCGCCCAGCTCGCCACCGGCAGCTACACGCCGTCCCCCGACAAGGACAAACCGCAGTCCTAACGGTGCGGCCGGGTTAACCACCCTTCCCGAGTCTTCACAGTCGTAAACGGAACGCGGCGCGGCGCTTGCAGTTAATGTCGCATGCGCGTCGAGGCTGCACCTTTCGTGTACCGGAATGACGACCGCCGCCAGCGGTTCGAAGACCGCCGCATGGCCGGTGAAGACCGCCGTTTCGAACCGGAACACCACCAGCAGCGCGCCCGCCACGAAGCCCACCTATGGTTTACCCCCAGCTTCGGCGCCCACATCCTCGGCCAGGTCTCGCCCGCCAAGGTGACGCCCACCGAAGCCAAACGCGCTTACGGCCAACCCGAATCCCGCACCCCCCTGCGCCCCAACGTCGTCCAGTCGGTCTGACCGCAGACGGCTCACCACCTGAGCTGAACCTCCCCATCCCCTCCGTCTCGTGCGCTCCGCGCCCGATCCACTTCCCCCTGCTCCGCATGGGGGTGAGCGACGGCGCCGAAGGCGCGATTTGGTCCGGGGGACCAAATCGAGGAGCGAACGCCTGAGCGCAAGCGAAGGCCGGAGAGCCCCAAGCCCCGCTCTCTCGAACGATCTTCCCCCGCTTGCGGGGGAAGTGGATCGCGGCAAAGCCGCGAGACGGCATGGCGCGCCGTAGCGAAGCGAAGGCGGCTGGGGGCGAGCCCCGAGCACAACTTGTCATCCCGGCCGGACCCCGGAAGCGCGCAGCGCTATCCGGGGGAAGAGCCGGGACCCATTGTGAGGCTGTCCTGCTCTCACAATAGGTCCCGGATAGCGCTTCGCGCTTCCGGGATGACAAGCTGCGGCGATGCCGAGATGGGGGGATAGAGCGACATCAGAACTGCGGGATAGCGGATTTTCTTCCCGCATGAATCCAAACCACTAGCCCAAAAGAATGAGGGATAGCGCCCTCGCAAATCCACCAGGCTCCTGACCTGACATATACTGCC
>JAUYSA010000248.1 GCA_030696545.1 Hyphomonadaceae bacterium | reverse complement strand
GCCCTGGCGCCTCTGGGTTCTCCTGCTCACCGTGCTTGCGGCGCTGACCTCCGCGTTCGGAATGCAGATCGGCATGGCCGATGCGTGGTGGCCGATCGCGGGTCTGTGGCTTGCGGCCGGGCTTGCCTCGTTCGGCCTTTCCGTCTGGGTCTCGGGCTGCCTGATCCTGCTCGGCGTGGCGATGGATTTCATGGGTGAAGCGCCCATCGGCGCGTGGCCGCTTGCCCTGCTGGCGGCTTATGCCGTCGCCCTTGTTGCATGGGACCGGCAGCCGCCGATCCCCGTCATCGGCGCGGAGATCATCGCGCTCATCGGCGGCTTCATCGCTGCCAGCGTCGCGCTCGGCATCGCGGGCAGCATTGCCGGCCATACAGGCTTTGCGCGCGGACCTTTGATGGCGGATTTCCTGATGACGGGCTTGCTCTACCCGCTGGTCCGTTTTGTTATCGTGCCTGCCAGCATCAGAGTGGCCAGACGATGAGCAGAGCCCGATCATGAGCAGGGATTGGAGAAATCAGTTTCCATCGCGCCGGAACATGTTTCTGGTCGGCGGCGGCGTGCTGTTTGCGGGCCTGACCATCCGTCTCGCCGAGCTGCAGCTTTTCCGCCAGGCCGAGTTTGAAACCAAGGCGCGCGAAACCCGCATCCGTCTCGAACCGGCGCCGCCGCACCGGGGCACGATCTATGATCGCACCGGCCGCGTTCTTGCCGGATCGAAACGTAATTTCTACGTCACGCTGCGCCCGGAACTCGCGGGCGATCGCGCCCAGATCATCGACGTGATCGATCGCCTGTCGCGCATCGTGCCGCTAAGCGAAAGCCGCAAGCGTTCAGTGACGCAGGAGGCCACAACTGGCCCCCGCTTCCGCGACATTCTGGTGGCAGACGATCTGACGTGGGAAGAGTTCGCGCAGGTCAACGTGATGTCGCCCGAATTGAGCGGTGTCAGCGCCGAAGTGGGCGAGCTTCGATCCTATCCGCTGCAGGCGGCGTTCTATCACACCATCGGCTACGTCCAGAAAGCCAACGAGGCCGACATCACGCGGATGACGGAGATTGAACTCAAGTCCGCGAACGAGAGTCTCGACTCGCCCGCCGGCAAGGCCCGCGCCGCCACTGTGCGCCGGCTTTACCGTCACCCTGCAATGCGCGTCGGCAAGTCCGGTATCGAGGCCTATGGCGAGCTTGAGCTGAAGGGCGATCCCGGCAAGATCCGCATGCTTCAGAATGCTGGCGGCCGTGTCATCGACCGTCTGCCCAGCGAGGATCTCGCCGGAAAGCCTGGCGCGGAAGTCGTGCTCAGCATCGATGCCGAGCTTCAGAACTATGCCATTTCACGTTTTGGCACGGAGGCGGGAAGCGCTGTCGTCATCGACGTCGCAAGCGGCGACGTTGTCTGCATGATGTCGACGCCAGCGCCTGATCCGAACGCCTTTGTCAGCGGCATCGGCTCGACGCTGTTCAAGTCGCTGCAGACGGACGAACGCAACCCACTCTACCACAAGGCCTATGACGGCGTTTATCCGCCGGGTTCGACCTTCAAGATCGTCGTCGCCGCCGCTGCGCTGGAATCAGGCGCGATGAAGCCGGAAGACACGGTCGCGTGCCCCGGCAAGGCCTGGTACTACAATCGTTTCTACAACTGCTGGCGTCCGGAAGGTCACGGCACTGTCAACCTCCACACCGGCATTCAGAAGTCGTGCGACTGTTATTTCTATCGCGCGGCTGAGCGCACGGGCATTGAAGCGATTGCGGATGTCGCCAAGCGCTTTGGCCTCGGCCACCGTTACGAGCTTGGCCTGACCGGCGGCAAGTCCGGCTCTGTCCCGAACGATGCGTGGAAACGCAAGGTGGTCGGCGAGCAGTGGTATGCCGGCGACACGATCAGCGCGGGCATCGGGCAGGGCTATGTCACGTCGACGCCGTTCCAGCTTGCCGTGATGTGCGCCCGCATCGCTGGCGGCGCGAATGTGCCCGATCCACACGTCATCGTCAGCGGCATGAAGGTTCCGGACAACACGATCATGCCGATGGGCGAGTTCAAGCCAGGCGTACTCGAAGCTGTGCGCGCCGGCATGTTCGCCGTGACGTCCGAAGGTGGGGGCACAGCTATCCGCTACGGTGCGCTCGACGAGAAGAACGAATTGCCCGCGCCTTATACCGGCGCACGCATGGCCGGAAAATCCGGCTCCGCGCAGGTGCGCATCATCAGCGCGGCAGAGCGTGACTCGCGCGGCCGCGCCATTTCGAACGACAAGCTCCCGTGGAAGCTGCGCGACCACGCGCTGTTCGTCGCCTACGCGCCGACCGACAAGCCGCGCTATGCCGTCGCCGTGGTGGTTGAGCACGGCGGTTCGGGCTCCAGTGTCGCCGCGCCCTTCGCGCGCGACATCCTCGCCCACGCGCTGAAATACGACACGGGCGCGCGCAAAGCCTTCGTGCCCCAGCAACGTGAAGTGGCAGGCAACGAGGCGACGCCGACATGATCCGCAAGGACTCGCTGCTCTACAAGCTCACGCAGCTGCACTGGTTCCTGCTGCTGACCATCATCGCGCTAGCCATGTTCGGCACGCTCGTGCTGTTCTCGGCAGGCTCTAGCGCGCACGATCTGGCGACTGGGCTTCTGCACATCGACGCCACCTATGCGATCGCGCATGCGATGCGATTCCTGCTGATGCTGGGCATCGCGCTTGTGGTTGCGTTGTTCCCGCTACGGCTATGGGCTGCAGTCGCTTATCCCGGCTACGCAATCGGCGTCGTGATGCTGATCATGGTCGATTTCGGCGGCGTCGTCGTGAATGGCGCGGAACGCTGGCTACAGATCCTGCCGGGCTTCCGCCTGCAGCCGTCCGAACTGATGAAGATCGCCGTGCCGCTTGCGCTGGCGCGCTATTATCACCAGTCGTTCTCCGCTGGCCGGAACAGCATCTTGGTCCACGTCATCGCATTCCTGCTGGTCGCCGTTCCGGTGGCGCTTGTGCTGCGCCAGCCTGACCTTGGCACCGCGCTGATGATTCTGGGCACGGGCTGCGCGGTCATCTTCTTTGCGGGCATCAGCCTTCGCATTGTTGGCGGGCTGCTGCTGCTGGTCGCAGCCATGGTGCCGGTCGTCTATTTCTTTGCGCTGCACGACTATCAGCGCCAGCGCATCGAGACGATGTTCAATCCGGAAGCCGACCCGCTCGGTGCAGGCTACCAGCTCCAGCAGGGCCTGATCGCCATCGGCTCGGGCGGGGCTGCCGGCAAGGGTTTCATGGAAGGCGCCCAGAAGGAACTCGACTACATCCCCGAACAGCACACCGACTTCATCTTCACCATCGTGGCCGAGGAGTTCGGCTTCGTTGGCGCCGTGGTGATACTCGTGGCGTGGGGCATCGCGCTGATCCAGGGCATGCAGATCGCAGGCAATTCGCGAAGTACCTTCGGAGGCCTTGCTGCGGCAGGCTTCGTGTCGACGTTGCTGCTCTACGTCGTGATCAATATCGGGATGGTGATCGGTCTCTTGCCAGTCGTGGGCATACCCTTGCCGCTAATTTCGTATGGCGGCACGGTTATTGTCACGGTTATGATCGGTTTCGGGATGTTGATGGCTGTACACCTCAACCGCGCGAACGATATGACCCTTCACGGGATGTTCTGATTCCGGCTCGCCGCCGGGCGGAAGCCGGGCAGGTACGGACGGAGCAGGGGGCCTCATGACCATCGCAGGACGCGTCGACCGCAAGAGCGAAGTCTGGTCCTCGCGGTTCGGTTTCATCATGGCGGCGGTCGGCTCGTCCGTCGGTCTCGGCAATATCTGGCGTTTCACTTACACGACCGGCGAGAATGGCGGCGGAGCCTTCGTTATCGCCTATCTCGTCTGTCTCGCGCTGATCGCATTCCCGCTGCTCGCTGCCGAATACGCCATCGGCCGCCGCTCAGGACACTCCGCTGTCGAAAGCGTGCAGGCGCTCGCGCGCGCCTCTGGCAAGAGCGAGTTGTGGGGCGGCATCGCCTGGCTGGGCATGCTGGCGGCGTTCTTTATCCTGACATTCTACTGCGTCGTCTCGGCGTGGTTCATGGCCTACATCCCATTCGCGATCTCGGGCGCGTTCGCCAATGATGTCGGCCTGATCGAGCAGTCGCTGAAACGGTTCGACGATGTGACGTCGAAGCAGAACCTGCCGCTCCTGTTGAGCTATCTCGCGATTTTTATCGGACTCGCGGTTGCTGTGGTAGGGCGGGGCGTGAAACGCGGCATCGAGCGTGCGTCCACGCTGCTGATGCCGGTCTTCATCGTCGTGCTGCTGATCCTGCTCGGCTTCGGCATTGCGAATGGCGCGTTCGGAGAAGCGATTTCCTTCCTCACCCGGGTTCGCGCCGAGGATTTCAGCTTCTCCATGCTGCTGGATGCGCTGGCGCAATCGTTCTTCGCAACAGGCGTCGGCGCTGCGGTGATGATCACCTACGGCGCCTATCTGAAGGGGGAAGCTGATATCCCGCGTTCGTCCGCTATTGTCGCGCTGGCGGATACGGCGGTGGCGCTCGTGGCTGCGGTTGTCGTGTTCTCGCTGGTCTTTGCGGTTGGCAGCGAGCCAAATGCGGGGTTCAGCCTGCTGTTCGTCAACCTGCCAATCGGCCTTGCACAGATGCCTTTCGGCGCTGTCATCGGCGGCGCTTTCTTCCTGCTCGCCCTCTTTGCGGCGCTGGCATCGTCGATCGCGCTCATGGAAGTCGCGGTATCCTGGCTGGACGAGCGCACGGGTGTAACGCGCTGGGGCGCGGCGCTGGGCGTTGGCTTCACCGTGTTCGTGATTGGCGCCGGCTATATCTATTCGCGCGAGTACATTGGCTTCGTCGATTTCGTGGCGTCATCGCTGCTGATGCCGCTGGGCGGTTTGCTGATCGCGATCTTCTCGGGCTGGATCATCGAGAAGAAGATGATGCAGGCCGAGTTCGGCATGCCCTTCTTCCGCATCTGGCAGCCGCTCGTGCGCTGGGTGATCCCCATCGCGATCGGCGTCATTCTCGTGCTTGGGGTACGCGAGAAGATGAACGAGGTAGGCTTCGCCGAACTGGTAGACAGCGCGCTGACGACGACGGACTAGATCATCGCGCAGCTAGCCCAGCTTCTCAGCGAGCATGTCGCTCGCCTTGATCAGCTCGCTCACGATCCCAGGCTCCAGCGAGGAGTGGCCCGCGTCGGGCACGATCCTCAGCTGCGATTTCGGCCATGCCTTGTTTAGCGCCCAAGCTGAAGACAGCGGCGTCACCACATCGTAGCGGCCGTGCACGATCACGCCGGGCAGGTCGCCGAACTTCTCGGCCTGATCGAGCAACCAGCCGTCGGAGTCGAAGAACCCCTTGTTGTAAAAATAATGGCATTCAATCCGCGCGAACGCGTCGAGGAAGTCCGCCTCGTCGAAGCGCGCCGGGCGCTGTTTCGGCCCCTGGATGGACAGCGTCTCGCCTTCCCATCGCGCCCAGGCGGCGGCCGCTTCGGCGCGGGCAGGGGCGTTCTTGCCGGTGAGGCGTTTGTAGAATGCCTTCAGCAGATCGCTGCGCTCGTTCTCCGGGATGGGGGCGACGTAGCGGTCGAACGCATCTGGGAAGATGTTGCTCGCGCCGTCCTGGTAGAACCAGCGGATCTCGCTTTCCTTCAGCAGGAACACGCCGCGCAGCAACAGGCCCATCACCTGCTTGCGGTGCATCGCCGTATAGGCGAGTGCGAGCGTGGAGCCCCACGATCCGCCGAAGACGATCCACTTCTTGATGCCGAGGTGCGACCGCAGCGTCTCAATGTCGCGCACCAGATCCCAGGTCGTGTTCTCGCGAAGTTCCGAGTGCGGGGAAGAGCGTCCGCAGCCGCGCTGGTCGAACAGGATGATGCGATAGCGGCGCGGGTCGAAGAAGCGGCGCATCTCCGGGCTTGAACCGCCGCCGGGCCCGCCATGCAAGGCAACTACGGGCAATCCATCGGGATGGCCGCTCTCTTCCCAGTACAACTCATGCAGGGAACTGACGGCCAGACGGCCCGTCTTCCGGGGCTCCAGCGACGGGTACAGCGTGCGGCGGGGGCGGTCTTCGTTCATTGTTGCTTCATCTACCGGGCATCAGTCTGGCGTCAAACCAATTCAGCCGGACGCTCGCTTTTTGCATGCGATGCACCTATAACAAACTGACTTGCCACGGACTTTTGGGATTGAGTTCGGTGTCGCGACCGCTTGTTCTTGTTGCGTTGATTGCCCTCGGCCCGCTTGCCGGCTGCGCGACCGTTTCGGTCTATGAGCCTGTCGAGGCCGAAATCTCCCTTACTGAAGACCAGTCGGCCCTCCGCAAGGCGGCCGAAGTCTATTGCAGGGAAGCCCGCGAAAAGGGTCTGGCGACGGGCGAGGCCAGCCTGACGGCACTCGCCGATATGCTGACCGGCAAGGAATCCAGCGACGGCGCCTACTGGAAGCGGATCGGGGCGGATCGCTCCGCGCCGTCCACCGTAGTCAGCCGCGTTCGCGCCGATATGAGCGCCTCCGCCAAGGGCCTCTCCGAGCTGGAAACAATGGCGCGGTCGCTGCTGTCTTCGAGCAAGCCGACCCGTTCAGACGTATCCGAATTCGAGCGCGCCCTGATCCACGCCCGTCAGGCGCGGGATTCCTATTCAGACGCCCTGGCGCAGGTGAACAAGCGGTCGGATCGCGAATACCAGATCATGCTTGAGCTGACGCCGCTCGACAGCGTGTTGAGCAAGGCGCGAAACACGGCTGATGAGCTCGCGTCTGTGCGGGCTCAGGATTTGACGGCCGGCATCGCCGCCAGCTAGTCGCGCGTATCGGGCTGATCGCGATCAGCCGACTGTCTCGGCGCCATCGCTGCCGAAAGGCCAAGCAACAGCCACCCCACAATGAACGCGACCCCGCCAACCGGCACAAGGAAAGTCAGGTTGTCGAGCGGCGTTGGCGCGACCGGGATTCCGGCCATCATGATCTTGGCAATCTGCACGCCTGAGAACAGCGTCACGCTGATCACGAAGGCCCAGCCGCTCGCGATTTGAAGCCAGCTGCGGAATGGCAGGATCGCCGCGAGGATGGCTGCCAGCGTGTGGACGAAGCCGTAGAGCAGGGCGCTCTCCCACTGGCGATTGGCGTCGATTGGAACCGTATGAGCGCCCGCCGCCCCTGCTGCGACAAGCAGCAGGCCCAGTAGCGCCGCAGCAACAATGATCGAACGCATTAACGCTCCGCAGGGAACCGGCGCCCTTCTAGCAGGTAAACATCGGTCGGGGCGAGGAACAGAAGCTGGTTTTGACCCATCATATGTTGCAACCGGGAAGCGAACTTCATCGCCGCGCAGTTCTGTTTGGTATTTGCTACACTTTTGTACTGTAAAACTTCAAGATGACCGGCATTTCAACACGATTTCAGGTGGATACGACCGAGGGCGGAAAGCAGGTTCTTTCCGTTGCGGGCGATTGGACCGTGTGGACTGTCGCGCAGATCGAAGAAAAGCTCCGCAACACCAAGATCGCCTACGACGCCATCCTAGATGTCTCGCAGCTCGAGAAGATCGATACATCGGGCGCCTACCTGATCGACCGCGCGCTCGGCGCGCTCGAAGGCATCGACGACAAGATCCCGATCCGTGGCGAGCATCCCACGATCGAGCGCCTGCTCGGCAAGGTTCGCAAAGCCAGCCCGGCGGCGCCGCCAGACCCTATCCGTCCGCCGGGCTTCATTGCCTTGCTGGATCGCGCCGGTCGCGGGGCCGTCAATGCGTGGGAAGAATTCCTCGGCCTGCTTGGGTTCATCGGCGAGACGGCCGCGACGGTCGGGCGGCTGATCGCCAATCCGAGCCGGATCCGCTGGAAGTCGGTCGTGTCGATCATGGAAGAGGCGGGGCTCGATGCGCTGCCGATCGTCTGCTTCCTGTCCTTCTTCATCGGGCTGGTCATCGCCTTCATCGGCGCCAACCTGCTGGCGATGTTCAACGCTTCGGTGTTCACGGTTGAGCTTGTGGGCATCGGCATGCTGCGCGAATTCGGCGCGGTCCTGACTGCTATCCTGCTTGCCGGACGAACCGACAGCGCGTTCACCGCACAGATTGGCGCGATGAAGATGCGTCAGGAAATCGATGCAATGCGCACCATCGGCCTCGATCCGATGGAAGCGCTTGTCGCGCCGCGCCTGCTCGCGCTTCTCATCATGACGCCGTTGCTGACCTTCGCCGCGACAATCGCCGGTATCGGCGGCGGCCTCGTCGCTGCGTGGACCGCGATGGATATATCGCCGCAGATGTTCATCTCGCGCTTCCAGGAAGTGGTGCCGCCGCAGCATTTCTGGGTGGGCATGGCCAAGACGCCGGTGTTCGCGCTCGTGGTCGCCATGGTCGGCTGCCGGCAGGGCATGCTGGTTGAGGGCGACGTTGTTTCACTTGGCCGCCGCACGACCTCCGCCGTGGTGCAGGCGATCTTCCTGGTCATCGCGATCGATGCGATGTTCGCAGTCCTCTATTACATGTTGAACGTATGAGTTTCGACACCGCCACAGCAGCCGGAAAGGCCGCCCCCGCGGACGAGGGCGACATCGTTATCCGCGTGCGCGGGCTGACCAATCGCTTCGGATCGAAGACGGTCCATGAAGACCTCGACCTTGATGTGCGGAAGGGCGAAGTGCTGGGCGTCATCGGCGGATCGGGCACGGGCAAATCCGTGCTGCTCCGTTCAATAGTCGGGCTGCATACGCCGAACGAGGGATCGGTCGAGGTGTTCGGTCAGCACGTCGGCAAGCTTTCGCGTGATGAGCGAATAAAGGTCGAGCGCCGCTGGGGCGTCATGTTCCAGGACGGGGCGCTTTTCTCGACCATGACTGTCCGCGAGAACGTGATGGCGCCCATGGTGGAACACACGAAAATTCCGCGGGCGCTGATGAGCGAACTGGCTGATCTGAAGCTGCGGCTCGCGGGGCTCGAACTCGAAGCGGCGCCGAAGCGGCCAGCTGATCTTTCAGGCGGCATGCGCAAGCGGGCGGCGCTGGCGCGCGCCATTTCGCTCGATCCGGAGCTGTTGTTCCTCGATGAACCCACGGCGGGCCTTGATCCCATCGGCGCGGCGAAGTTCGACGAATTGGTGCGTTCTCTGAGCAACGCCATGGGGTTAACCGTGTTTCTTGTAACCCATGACCTCGACACGCTGGCTGCAACCTGCGACCGGATTGCGGTGTTAAGTGACGGCAAGGTGCTTGCAATCGGTCCACTGGATGAGGTTCGCAAAAACGATCATCCCTGGATTCAGGAATATTTCTCCGGCCCACGCGGCCGTGCGGCAGTGAGATAGGCCATGGAAACCAAGGCCAATTACGTTCTGATCGGCGCCTTCGTGCTGCTTGCAGCCGGAGCACTCGCGCTTTTCACGCTGTGGATCGCGGGCAATCCGCTGAACCGTGCGTATGCGGACTATGACGTGATTTTCGAGGGGCCGGTTAACGGCCTCACGGAAGGCGGCGAGGTTCGCTTCAACGGCATCAAGGTCGGCGAAGTTCAGACGCTGCGGCTGGATCGGGAAGACCCGAACAAAGTCGTCGCCCACATCCGCATCGACGCGCAGACGCCGGTCCGTACCGACAGCGTGGCTCAGCTCAACTTCATGGGCATCACGGGCGTGACCTTCATCCAGATTCTCGCAGGGGATCCGACGAAGCCGCTGCTCACTCCGGTTGGCGGCGTAACGCCTCAGATCTTCACCAGCCGCACGCTGGTCGATGAATTGTTCCAGGGCGGACAGGATCTGCTGGGCGTTTCGGGCGACACGATCAAGAAGATCAACGAGATGCTCTCGGAAGAGAATATCGCTCACCTCACCTCGACGCTGGCGAGCATAGATCGCGTTGCGGCCAAGATCGCGGAAGATGACGGGCTGGTGGATTCGGCGACGAGCGCGCTGAAGACGATCAACACCGCTGTCGCCTCCCTCGAAGGGGCCGCGAAGTCGATTGATACGGCGGCCAATTCGATCAGCAAGGATGTGAACTCGCTAGCGACGGATGCGTCCTCGGCGCTTGCCGAACTTGAGCCTGCGCTCAAAGATGCGCGCGCCGCCATGAGCAACGTCAATGGCGCTGTTGCGCAGATCAACAACAATCTTACGCCCGCCGCGACCGGCGCGATCCAGCAGATCGGCCATGCAGCATCCGACGTACAGGCGATGATGATCCGCCTGCAAGGCCTGCTCGCGCAGATCGAGCAGGACCCGAGCCGGTTTGTCTATCAGCAACCTGCGCCGATTGAGCGATAGAGGTTCACAATGAGAACGCAGATCGTTTCACTGGCTGTTGCGTCCGCTCTTCTGGGTGGCTGCGTATCGGTTCTGCCGACGCCGATTATTCCATCCGCGCTGATCTCGCTGCCAGCTGACCGGGCGGTTGCCCCGTCTGATCCGCTTCAGGCGGATGTGGCGGTGTTCATGCCGGAAGCTTCGCGCGCGTTTGCCGGAGCAGATATTGCGGTGCGCGACGGGCAGGAGCTGATCTATCTTTCCGACGTGCGCTGGGCCGATGCAGCGCCTGCCTTGTTGCAAGGTGCGGTGGTGAGTTCGCTGTCGAAGACGGGCGGTCCGGGAAGGGCCGCGCCGGGACAGCTTGGCGCGCGGACCGATTATGATCTGCGCTGGATTCTGGTCGATCTTTCCACGGGCAAAGGCGCGGCGCCCGTCCGGATCGAGGTTCAGGCCAGCCTGATGGATACGGGCACGCGCCGGATGATTGCGCAGCAGTCATTCACGGCCGAGGGCTCGCCTTCTGATGCTTCGGCCCGTGCACGGGCTGCGGCGCTGGCGATTGCTTCGCAGAAGGTGGCTGATCAGGTTGCCGCGTTTGTTGCAAAGACCGCAGCGGCGAAGCCTGCGAACTGACATAGGTTCGCGTTCCCGCTGGTCGGCGGGTTTCTGATGCTGGATTTTGTGCGCGGTCGCTTAGGCGGCCGCGTTTGTTTTTGGCGTGTGGGCTACACGCAGTGAGAGCGGCGCGGGTGTGCCCCCTCCGTCTCGCCGCTTCGCGGAGATCCACCTCCCCCAGTGCTTCGCACTGAGGGTGGCAAAGCGCCGTTCTCTTGCCTCCCCATGCGTAGCTGGGGGAGGTGGATCGCGTGCGGAGCACGCGAGACGGAGGGGGATGGTGAGGTGTGGCTCCTCCCCCGCTCGGGGGAGGAAGGGATCGGTGGTCGGTGGCCGTGCTCCTAGATCGTCGCGCCCAGGGCAGCGTCCAGCAGCAGGTAGGCCGATAGTCTCGGGGCGGCGTCTTCGCGGGCGCGTTCGGCCATGGAGAGGACGCGGAGGGCGTCCGGCTCTTCGGTGGTGACGAAGCTGCGGGCGGCCTGCCGGAGCTCGCGGTCGGTCTCCAGCATGCGAGAGACGCGCTGGATTTCACCGGGCGCGACATCGCGGGTGGCGTGGCGGCGCTGGCGTTCGCCGTGATGCGCGGCGGAGGCGATGCGGCGGAGGTCGGAGGCTTTCACGACGTGCTGCAGGCGGACGCCGGCGCGGTCGAGGCGGTCGATCATCTGACCAGCGGATTGTTCGCGGACCTGCGGGGCGACTTCCTCGATGCCCGAGAGAAGTCCACGCCAGGTCGAGCTGACGGTGTGCGAGGGCTCGGGTCCGAACAGGGGATCGGGCTGGGGAACGGCGCGCGGGGCGGCGATGGTGTTGAGCACAAGCTCATCGTCATGCGCGCCATCGCCTCGCATCGGGTTCCACATCGGATCATCGAAGCCGCCTGAAGCGGTTGGTTTGGGGGCGGGGGGCTTGGGCGCGGCAGGTTTGGCGGCGGCAGGCCAGAGGGGCTCAGGCTTCTGGGTGGCAGGCGCGGGACGCGGCGCCTCGGGCACGGCGAACAGCGGCGTCGTCACCGGCTCTGCACGGGGCTTTTCGAGGATCATCTCGTCGATGGTCTCGTGCTTCTCCGGCTCGAGGATGAGGTCGTCCACGGACGAGGAATGATCGTTGTCGTCGCGCATCCGGCCGATCAGAAGCGAGGCTTTCTCGATGCGCTGGCGGGCGCGCTCGAGGCCGTCTTCTGCGGCGTTGGTGGCGCGGGTCGCGGTGCGGAACAGGCTGTCGGAGAGCTGGTTGGCGCGCTTCTCGGTCTCGTCCGCGTGCTGGCGGGCGGCGATGGTGGCGGCGCGCGTGGTGGCTTCCGCCTGCAGACCGACATCCTTCAGGGCAATCATGGCGGCTCGGGCGTCTTCAGACGCTTGCGCGGACTTGGCGTTGATCGTCTCGGTCGCCTTGAGGGCGGAGCCGAGCGCGTCCGACACCGTGTCGCGCAGCGATTCAGCGGTCGACTTTGCGGCGGCTTGCGCCAGTTCGCCGGCCTTGGTGGCGGCTTCGACCATGCGGGTCGATTGCACAAGTTGTTCGTCGAGACGCATAAGGGCTCCGCCGAGATTCTGCGCACGCTTGCGGCTTTCGGCGCCCATCGTGTCGAGCTGGTCGATGCGCGAGGCGAGGTGGCCGGCGGTTTCCTGCAGGTCTTTCAAACGCTGGTCGAGCGTGGCGTCGGCCTGGCGGACCTGATCCTGCGCGGCGCGGGCAGCTTCGGACATCATCTGCGCATGGCGCGGGATCGACTTGGCGAGCGCTTCGGACTGGTTGCGCAGGCTTTCGGACAGCTGACCAAGGCTCTGGCGTTCGGAGCTCATCTTGTGGACGAGGACTTCGCTATCGGCGCGCACGATCTCGGCCGCTTTCAGGGCCGAAGTGACGCTGGATTCGATGTCGTGCTTCAGGCCGTCGAGGCGCTGGCGCGTGTCGGCGAGGGCCTTGTTCAGCGTCTGTGTTTCGCGGGCGACGGCTTCGGCGAGGCTGACGACTTCGCCGCGCGTAGTTTCGGCCGGTTCGAGCAGGAGACGGGCGGAGGTGAGGACGACCTGGTTGGCTTCTGCCGAGCGTGCGCCTTCGCGGGCCATGATGCCGGCGCAGAGAAGGGCGAGGCCCGTGGAGAACATGACGGCGAACCCGCCGGCCAGCACCATGGGCGGCTGGGCGAGGATCTGGGTGAAGCCGATGGTGGCGACCAGCCAGGCGGCGATGCCGCCCCAGAGCAGGAGAGCCATGGCGGCGCCCGCCCATGGCATCCAGGCTCCGGCTGAGCGCGCAGCTTCGAGCTGGGCGCGGACCCGGTTGGGTGTTCTGCGATCCGTGTATTCTGTCATGTGTTCAGATTGACCAGTCCAGTGTGGCGAACTCGCGCCAGCAAGCGGGCGTGGTCGGGACACCCATCGATTCTTCCGGGAGTTTTATTCCAGACGGAAATCATCAAGGGTTTCGCGGCTCTACCCGCCCACACAGCCCAGACACTGTGCAGATGCTGCGCCGTGTTGAAAAGGGGCTTGAGTCAGCGCAGACGCCGGAATCGGCAGGTTTTTCGTGAACGCCCGGCAGGCGAAAATGTGCGCTTTCGCAACGCACGCTGCAGATTCTCAGTAAACGGAGCGAGTTGGGACGGTTTGGCCTGCAGACCAAAAGGCCAGGCCTGAAAAGCCTACCAGACCTTGGCTGGCTGCTGCTGGACCGGCTTTTCGATGGGCGCGGGTTTGCCGCGCTTCATGTCCTGGTCCTTGACCGGCTGAGTCGGCTCGGAATCGCCAACGCCCGTCCACGCAACAAGCGCCGCGAAGACCGCATCCCTCACATTCACAATGACTTCGATCATCGGGCTGGCCCCTTCACCCGGAAAGTTGTGATCCCAAGCTCGCCGGACTTCAAGGCGGAAATTCGGCAGCGGGGGCGGAATGAAAGGAAATGCGGCGTCCGGGATACGGTTTTTTGGACGGGGATGCCCGTGCTTTCGCTGGCGGTGCGATGCGTCTCGTTTTTATGATGGCGCTGGTTTAACCCGCCATTATTGCGAGTCTTCGAGCCTGCGGGAACGCAGGGGGACAAGCCGCCATGGCCGACGCCATCGACATCAGCCAGCTTGAGACAATGACCGGGGGCGATACCGAGCTCGCGATCGAGGCGCTGGGCATTTTCCGGCAGTCGGCAGAACTGTGGGGGCGGATGCTCGACCCGCATGCCGAGGCGGTGCAGTGGGCCGATGCGGCGCACGGCATCAAGGGCGCGGCGCGGTCTGTCGGGCTGATGGCGCTGGGCGATGCGTGCGAGACCTGCGAGCAGCTCGGGCGGTCTGGCGAGGCTACGGCGGCGCAGGCAGGTGTCGCCATCTCGGCCGTGAAGGACCGGCTGGGCGAGGCGATCGAGGTGATCGCCCATGTGGAGCACCAGCTGATGATGAAGCGCAGCTTTGCGGGCGTGCGGCTGGGTTAGGCTGCGGCGCGTCTGGGCGAGATCATCCGCATTCAGACGGGCCATAGCCGCCCGATGTATCTTGCCAGGCGCCGTCGAGGCCCATCGCGTCACCTTCGAGCCTGATATCGTAAACCGCCACCGCCATGTTCCGCCAGTCGATCCCTTCGGGCAGGCTGGCTCGCTCGGTCTTGGTAAACGTATCGATCACGATGCCCTGCCGGCCGGCGCTATCGAACGCAGACCCGGAGATATCGTATTCCTGGGTGTATATTGCCGTCCCCAGGGACAGGCTGGTGCGGAAGATACCTTCGAAGTTCCAGTCGTCATCGAAGGTGACGCGCAAGGCGCTGACCGTATCGTGCAGTCCGCCTTCAGGGCCGTCGAAGGCGATGCGATCATCGCAATCCCATTGCGTGCTCCCCAGGAACCGTAGCGCGGCGTCCCCGTCATCCTGTGCAAAAGCTGGAGTGGTCGCAGACACAGACGCGAGCACAGCCAGCGATGCGATGAACTTGAATGCCATTATAACGCCCTTTGATGCGGTTGCCTTATCAGCAATCCGACGCAACGCCAGCCGGTCTTGCTGCCACATGGCGAGCCGGGTTGCTCAGGTCATTTGCGGTATGGAGGCGGATTGCTTTTGGGCTTTCGGGCGCCCCACAACGCTCTACTATTGCGCTGAGCCAAAGCTCTCAGGGACAACACATGCAATTCGACGACGTCATTCTCGGCCGCCGCAGCATACGTGGGTATAAGCCCGATCCGGTGCCCAGGAAGCTGATTGAAGAGATCATCGCGCTGGCGATGCGGGCGCCGTCGTCGATGAACACGCAGCCGTGGAATTTCTACGTCATCACGGGCGAGCCGCTGAACCGCATTCGTGCGGGCAATACAGAGCGGATGGTGTCTGGCGTGCCGCAGTCGCGGGAGTTTCGGACGGGGCAGGCGTTTGCGGGCAAGCATCGCGATCGGCAGGTGGGCGTCGCCAAGCAGTTGTTCTCCGCGATGGGGATTGAGCGCGATGACAAGGAGAAGCGGCAGGACTGGGTGCTGCGCGGGTTCAGGCAGTTCGATGCGCCGGTGTGCGTGATCGTGACCTATGATCGCGTGCTGGACGGGAGTGATGATACGCCGTTCGATTGCGGGGCAGTGACGACGGCGCTGGTGAATGCAGCGTGGTCGCGCGGGCTTGGTGCGGTGATCAACAGCCAGGGCATCATGCAGTCGCCGGTGGTGCGCGAGCACGCCGGGATCGCAGAGGATCAGGTGATCATGAAGAGTATCGCGCTGGGCTGGCCCGACGAGACGTTTCCGGCGAATGCGGTGGTGTCCGAACGGAAGCGCGTTGAAGAGGCTACGGTGTTTGTCGGGTTCGACGAATAGCTAGCGTTCGCGCTTGTCTACGTGGCGGATGCGGGTCCAGCGGATTCTAAGCTTTGTGAAAAACGGCTGGCTGCTTTCGATGTGGTCGAAAGCCTGGGCGTTTGACTTCTTGTCCGACAGCAACATGGCGAGCTCGTCTGGCGCGACGCGGTAGCGAAGCTTGCGGAAGCTGGCGGCGAGCACAGCGGTACGCATCCGCGCGAGAGCGGCGTCGAGTTCGCTGGGATCGGTCGGCTGGCTCATGGCGTTGGCGCCGGGGCTGCGGCAGCGACGAGGGGGTAGAAGCGATCCTCCACCGCGCGGCGGGCCTGGAGGTAGCCCGATTTGTTGCCTGCGGATGTGCCGTCGATGATGCGGGCGTAGAAGCGACAACCTTGCGTGACGCTCCATGCGTGCAGGCCTTTGGTCTGCGCGAGGAAAGTCTGGCGCGAGATGGTCTGGCCGAGGGGCGGCTCCGTGCCATTCGCACGAAGACCGGCCATATCGAGGCCGGTGCGGTCGTCGGTGACGGAGAGGCGCAGGCCGTCGTCGAGCAAGAGCGCGTCGTAGGCATAGACGATGCGGCCGTCGCGCTGCCAGCAGGGCGGATAAGAGAGGCCGTTGCCAGCGGTTAGTTGCTGGCGCTCGTAATAGTCGAGCTGGCCGGCCATGCGATCCAGCGCGGCGAGGGCTTCGGCGAGCGTCTTTGGCGTGTCGGGCGATGCGGCGGCAGGCGCGGTGGTGGTGCGCGAGAGGTGGCGGTCGAGGATCTGCAGCGGCGTCTCGGGGCTTTGCTGGACCTCGAAGGCGTCAGCGAGCTGCTTGGCTTCCGCGGCCGTCGGCACGAGGCGCTGGTAGGTGGTGAGATCTTTTTGCAGCTGGGCGTTGCGCGCCATCTCGTCAGACAGGCGGTTGAGCTTGCGGGAGAGTTCTTCCGGGTTGGAGGCGATTCCCGATTGCGTGAGTTCGCGGGCGAGACGGTCGACGCCTGAATCGATGCGCAGGCTGAGGCTGGCGATCTGGCCTTCCTGCTCCTTCATCTTCTTGTCGCGCTCCTGGCCAAGGGCGGCATAGACGAGCAGCAGGATGAAAAGGACGAGCAAAAGCGTTTCAGCAAGCGTCAGACCGAGAACGAGGCCTCGCCGATAGCCGACTGGATCATTGGTGCTGCGCATCAGTTGACCCGGCGGACGATCGTGTTGGCGAGATCCCCCAGAGCCGTATAGACCTTTTGTACCGCCTCACGAGCGCGTTCGGCGTCTGCCTCCATGGCGGCGCGGTGCTGGGCAAGGAAGACCTTCTGGCCATCAAGTGCTGCCACGATATTCTCGGTGGCTGCGCGTTGCTTCTCCAGCGTGCGGGCGAGATCGTTGAGCACGTGATCAATCTTGCGCAGGCCGACTTCGGAGCGTTCTGCGGCGGTCACAGTCGAGGACACGGCATTCGCCTGATCGCGGATCTCCTTGCCGGCTTCGGAAAGGCGGGCGCCGGCGGCTTCGAGCTGCGTCACCGTGGTCTTGAGCGCCGCATTGAGCGTTTCAGGCGAAACTTCCATGCCCTTCATGCGCTCGGTGATCTCCCGCGCGTCTTCCACATTGGCGCGGGTGTGTTCGATCGAGATGCGGAAGGTTTCCTGCGCGCCGACGAGGAGCGTGCGGAAGGCTTCGGCTGAAGAGAGCAGCGAAGAACGCATTTCCTGCGCGGCCTGCGCCAGATCGTTGCGCGCGCGATCTTCGACATCGTCATTTTCGGAGCGGAACTGGATCAGGATCAGGCGCGCGATGATGCCGGTGGCGGTGGAGACGAGTGCGACGCCGAAGTTTCCGAGCAGGCCCGCGATCTCCGCGCCGCCCTCGATCTGGATCAGCGTCGCGATCAGCGAGGCGAGCGTATAGACGAGCCCCAGATAGTAGCAGTTATCCCCCAGCCGGTCCGCGCGCATGACGCGCTGGCGGATCGATAGCCACGAGACGCAGAAATAGGCGACGATGAACGCAAAGGCGGCAATGGCGCCGGCCGTGGGCGAGAGCCAGCCTGCGGTCTTGCCGAGAAGCAGAAAAGCGCTGCCTGCCAGAAGCGCGATGAAATAGGTGATCTTCTCGGCAGCGTCCGAGATGCGGCGCTTGGATATGTCGGGCTGTCGGCCGGGCGTGGCGGGGATGCGGCTGGAGACGGGCTCGTCATTCGTGATGACAGTTGCGGTAAGCGGCTCCGGGATCGTCACGGGCTTCACGTCGTCGGCCATCAGATCGCCTCCGACTCAAGAAGCGTGCCGTTCATTTCGTCGAAATACTGCGACCACCAGTTGATGTGGCCGTTGTTCTGCACGTCGCGATAATTGGCGCGGGTGACATAGACGATGCTTATGCGCGCATGGTGGAGATCGACCAGCGAGCTGGACCAGCCCGCCGATTTCTTGAAGGCGTCGAAGTCGCCAATCCCCTTGCTCTGTCGCAGCATGGGCGAGTTCTGCACCATGTCCGAGATCAGCGTTATGCGCACAGGCACATCACTGGCGAGGCGGGAAAAGGAACGCGTGGCGGCCGAGCGCAGGGATTCGATGATGGGCGAGGTCTTGGCGGGCTCAACCTGCAGCACCTTCGCCATGGTTTCCTCCACGGCGGATAGATAGCCCTGCTCGTAATCGCGCTTTTTCTTCTCAACGTCGGAGATCGCGGCGTCCAGCGCGGTCGGTTCGCCCGGATTGCATTTACTGAAGATCGGCTCGCCTATGCTGCCGTCGCCGCGATCCGCGAGATAGATATCGACGCGCGCATTCTCCGGCGCCGCGCGAATGGCGCTGACCACCTTGGCTCGCGCGGTTTCCGCCTGCACGCCATCGAGCGGATCAGACGCATCCAGCAGGATCAGATGAACTTCCGCTGGGCCGGCGCGGTTGCACCAGGAGGCCGGGTCGGTCGCTTCGGCTTTCTGGTTGACGAGGAAGAACGTCACGCCGAGGCCGGCCATCAGCGCGCCACCACCAGCGACCTTGGCGATCGCGCCCCATGGCGCTTCGCCTCCGGCGCGGCTGCTGCGGCGCGAACCACGAGAGGATGACCGGCGGCTACGGCGCGACATCGCGCACCTGTTCGGCTTTGGCGAGCTGCGCCCGCGTGGCGGCGATGGCGGCTTCCACCTTTTCCTTTTGTTCCTTCGCGATGGCCCGCGCGCGTTCGGCGGCGGCGCGGGCTTCCTTGATATCGACCGAGGTGGCGAACAGGCTGGCGAGGGCGGGGTCGAGTATCGCGCCGTTGGCAAAGCCCGGATTGGCGAGCTGGACAGGCGCGCCAAAATGCGGCGGCGGCGGCGCAGAACGTGCGCGCGTGTTCGCGCCGCGATAGATCGACAGCATGGTATTGGCCGCGCTTTCCAGCTCCGCCTCGTAATTGCGCGCGGCGGCTTCGAGCTGTTTCTTCGCGTCGGTGTGGTTGTCGATCGCCTGTAGCGACGGGCCGATATCATAGAGGAACGCGCCAACGGCCTGCGAAGCGTTTGTCTGCTCTTCCAGCATCTCTCCGGTCACATCGTCGAGGAGGTCGAGATAGTCGTCGCGCTGATCCTCGGCTTCGTTGTAATGCTTGGTGTAGTCCGGATAGCGGTCGCCGAACTCATATCCCTTCCGCGCAGCATAGACGCCTGCGATGATGCCGACTGCGATCATGATGAAGGACAGTTCGTCGAGATGGCTGAAGCCCCACGCCGCTGGCGGCGGTGAGGGCGGCGTGCGGTAGATCTGCGTGAACCACTCCACGGCGGTCCACAGCGGGGATGCGCCTTCCTCGACCGCGTTGCGTGAGACGCGATAGAAACCGACGACCGCGTGGACAACAGGTAGGCCGACCAGCAGCACCAGCAGAGCGATCAGGCCGAGCAGCTTGTTGGCGATGAACACGCTGTTGACCCGCTTGATCAGCGCAAAGCCGATCACCACGCACACAACAATATTGGCAGCGGCGATGATGAGCGCCTGGAAGAATGCGCCCAACATGCCGAGCTGGTTTCCTTCGGTGAAGAAGAACAGGTTGAGGCCGCCTTCGACCAACGCGATCAGGAACAGGTCGGCGAAGAAAACGAAGGCTGAGCGCGGCGCTTTCGCCGGGCGTTTCAGCTTGCGGCGGTCGCGCCATTCCTGGAAATCGGCCTGGCCTTCACGCAGGCGCTGGAATTTCTGTTCGAGGTCACGGAGATCCACGACAGCGCGCTGTTCGATGGCGGAGATTTTCGGCGCCACGCGGCTTTCGAGTTCCGTTGTGACAAGCCGCGAGCGGGCGCGCGCGAGCAGTTCGTTGAGGCTGCGCAGCCGATCGATCATGTCGTTACGCAGCTGCGTGCGCTCCGCGACGATGCCGCCGACGATTTCGGATTCGATGTCGTCGAGCGTGAGCGCGTCAGCCGGCGGCTGGTTCGCCGCGCCGCGTTCGGCGCCTCGCGTTTCGAGCGACAGACGCTTCGCATACCGCTCAATGTCGAGCGGTCTGAACACGGTCAGATCGGGAAGGCTGTTGCCGTCCACCCAGAAACCCCAATGCGCCAGCGCCGGAAATCGCGGGCAATTTACAATGTGTGCGCGGGCTTCGCTCGTATTTTACGCAGCTGCGGCAAAGGAAATTGCGCTTCGCCAGGGGCTTGGCGCCATACGCCGGACATAATCTGTGACGTGCTCAGAACGTCCAGGTGAGGTCGGTGTAGCCGAACAGGGTATCGCCTTCGCTAGTGGCGTTGGGCGCGGATTCGAGGAAGTCGCCACGGATGACGGCTGCGCCGCCCATGCTCAGGCGCAGCGAATCGGGGATCAGCCAGCGGCGATAGCGGACCTCGACCTGTGTTCCAACATAGTCGCCTGAGGCGCCGGTGGCGTCGCGAACGCCTGAGTTGGCCAAGCTGTCTGTGTCGGAGTCCAGTTGCAGGCGACGGATAGAGAGCAGGGCGTCTGATGCCGCGTGGGGCTTCACTTCAAACCGCACACCCGGCCCGATCAGGTTTGTTCGGGCGATGACGCCATAGATGCTGGTGGGGCCGAATTCAAAAGCGCGGTCGCCAAACAGCGTGTCGAAGCGCTGGCTCGACTGGTCGGCGGACGAGCGGTCGCCGGAGGCCTGATCATATTGCAGGGCGAGGCGGGGCGACCAGGGGGCGTCGAACGTGTAGCCGATCTGCGCGTGGAGCATGTCGGCGTCGTGGTCGAGGTCGATTGTATCAGCCGGGCTGGTGGTGGCGCGGACGGAGCCGGTCTGGCCGGCGTATTCGAGGTCGAAGTCGAACTTCGATTTTGCGGGAGCCATGCGAAGGCGGGCGCCAAGCGTGGAGAGATCGCGGTTGCGCGTGGCGTTGTCCGAGGCGTCGTCTTCGCTGAAGTCGAAGAGATAGAGTTCACCGACAAGCGAGAAGGGCAGCGGCGCTTCGATGTTGAAGCCTCCAAGGCTGACATTGTCGAGGCTGTCGTTGAGCGTAACCTCGTTGTCGAGCGCGGATGGCGCATCGGAGGGCAGGCGGCTGGTGGGGTGGGTGTAGAACGCCGTCGCCTTCAGGTCATCCTTGCTGGTCCAGATGGCGCGGGCGCCGTCGAAGCTCTGCAGCACGCTGCGATAATTGGCGCGCGCGATCAGGCGGCGCGAGCCGATATCCATCGTGAAGCGGCCGAGCGTCAGGTCGAGGCTTGCTCCTTCCTGCAGAAAGTCCTTCGGCCGCCATGCCAGATAGAACTGGGCGGGTTCGAGGGTGTCGATCTCGCCGGGTGCGCCGCCGCCTGCATTGCCGCCGAAGCGGCGAGAATCAAGAAATTCCACGCCAGCGATGATCGGGCCGGTGTTCAACTCGGCCTTGAGCAGGGTCTGCACGCTGAGTAGTTCGTCTCCGCCCGTGCGGCCTGCGACCAGTGTGTTGGCTAGGGTTTCATAGCGCGGGCGGACCGAGCCCGTGATCTCCAGCCAGTCGGGCGCGTTCAGGGCGTCGCCAAGCTTCCAAGTCTCCGCACCCTGATTTCCCTGCGCAAATCCGGCGGGGGCTGACAGCGCCGTTGCGAGCGCCAGGAAGGAAAGGAGGGCGGGTTGTCTGCGCATCATCGAGCTATATCTCAACATTGGAACGATGCAGTGCCGCTCTCCCTGCCCGGGAAAGCGGCTTTCGTCCGTTTACTTACTCTACAGGGACAATATAGTTTCAAGAGAGTAGCTGCTTCGTTGAGGCGGCCAGCCCTTTCCTGTCCCGGTACAGCCGATGATCTCACAGAAGGCAAAATACGCTCTTCGGGCTCTGGTTGCCCTTGCCAAGCAGCCGCCGGGAAAGCCGACCTTCATTGGCGAGATTGCCGAAACCCAGAGCATCCCGAAGAAGTTCCTGGAGCAGATCCTGCTCGACCTGAAGCATCACGGCCTGGTGGCGTCGCGGCGCGGAAAAGCCGGTGGTTACGGGCTTTTGCGGCCTGCCGACACGATTTCGTTCGGCGAAGTCCTGCGTATCGTGGATGGCCCCATCGCGCCTTTGCCCTGTCTGTCGAAGATCGCCTACCGGCGCTGCGAGGACTGTAAGGAAGAGGCGAGTTGCGAGATTCGCCGGGTGTTCGCGCAGGTCGCGGATGCAACGCGCGGCGTGCTCGACCGCACCACAATCGCTGACGCGCTGGAGGCTCGCCTGCCGGCGCGCCTGAGAGACGCTGTCGCCTGATCGAGGTTTGACAAACTCTACCGGACCACTAGCGTAACCAAGCTCCGGAGGACTTCCCATGCGCCTGAAGCTTCTTGCCCTGGCCGCATCGCTGGCGCTTGCCGCGTGCGGAGGCCAGACGAATGCAAGCGAGATTTCGCTGCTCAACGTGTCCTACGACCCGACGCGCGAACTCTACGAAGAGTTCAATGCGGACTTCTCGGCGGCCTACAAGACGCCTGAGGGCAAGTCCGTGAAGGTCAACATGTCCCACGGCGGCTCCGGCAAACAGACCCGTTCCGTGATCGACGGGCTGGATGCGGATGTCGTCACGCTGGCGCTGCAGAACGATATCGACCTGATCGCCAAGGAGACCGGCAAGATCCCGGCGGACTGGCGCACCAGGCTGCCGGCCAATTCCGCGCCGTACACCTCGACGATCGTGTTCCTGGTGCGCGCGGGCAATCCGAAGAACATCAAGGACTGGAATGATCTGGTGCTTCCGGGCGTCGGCGTCATCACGCCGAACCCGAAAACGTCTGGCGGCGCGCGCTGGAACTATCTGGCGGCGTGGGCCTACGCGTCGAAGCAGTTCGGCGGCGACGAAACGAAGATCAAGGAGTTCGTCGCTGCGCTCTACAAGAACGTGCTGAAGCTCGACTCTGGCGCTCGCGGCAGCACGGTGACATTCACCCAGCAGGGCACCGGCGACGTGCTGATAACCTGGGAAAACGAAGGCTTCCTCACGCTCGACGAGCAGGGCGCCGACAAATACCAGATCGTCTATCCCTCGCTTTCGATCCGCGCGGAGCCGCCTGTTGCGGTGGTGCCTGGCAATGCCGAAAAGAAAGGACCGGAGCAGGTCATCGCTGCCGAAGCCTATCTGAAGCATCTCTACTCGCCCGCTGGCCAGCGCATCGTTGCGAAGCACTATTATCGCCCGAACGATCCCTCTGCTGCAGACCCGGCCGATGTCGCGCGCTTCCAGCCCATCGAGATGGTGACGATTGACGACGCTCTGTTCGGTGGTTGGATACAGGCGCAACCAAAGCATTTCGATGATGGCGGTCTCTACGACCAGATTTTCTCGGCGAGATAGCGCATGACGGCAACGGCGCCGGACGGGGCGCGTAGTTTCCGCTGGCGGCGGCGCAGTGTCCTGCCAGGCTTCGGCCTGAGCATGGGATACACGATCGCGTACCTGTCGCTGATCGTCCTCATCCCCCTCGCTGGCCTCGGCGTACGCACGGCGTCTCTCGGCTGGGACGAGTTCTGGAAGATCGCGCTGGACCAGCGCGTCGTCTCGGCGCTGCAGCTGTCGTTCGGCGCAGCGTTGATCGCTGCGATCATCAACACGATTTTCGGCGTGCTCGTCGCGTGGGTTCTCGTTCGCTACCGCTTCCCCGGCCGGCGCTGGCTTGATGCGGCGGTCGATCTGCCGTTCGCGTTGCCGACGGCGGTGGCGGGCATCGCACTGGCGACGCTCTATGCGCCGAACGGCCCGTTCGGAATGATCCTGAACGACTGGTTTGGCGTCAAAGTCGGCTTCACGTCCACCGGCGTGGTTCTGGCGCTTATTTTCGTCGGCCTCCCATTCGTCGTCCGCACGGTCCAGCCCGTGCTGGAAGAGATTGACCGCGATACGGAGGAAGTCGCCGCAACGCTTGGCGCGCGGCGCTGGCGCACCGTAACGCGCGTGATTTTCCCGGCCTTGTTCCCTGCAATCTTGACAGGCTTCGCGCTGTCATTCGCGCGGGGCGTTGGCGAATATGGTTCGGTGATCTTCATCGCCTCGAACCTGCCATTCCAGTCCGAGATCGCGCCGCTGCTGATCGTTATCAAGCTGGAAGAGAACAACTATGCCGGCGCCACGGCGATTGCGGTTATCATGCTCGTGATCTCCTTCGCCATGCTGTTCGTGATCAACCTGCTGCAGGCCTGGAGCCGGAAGTGGTTCGGCCATGAATAGCGAGACGGCCTCAAACCGGCAGAAGAGCAAGGTCCGCCAGGCGATCGGCGAGGGGCCGAAAACGCGCATGGTGTTGATCGCCGTGTCGCTCAGCTTTCTCGGCCTGATGCTGATTGCGCCGCTGCTCGTGGTGTTCGTGGAGGCGTTCAGCCGTGGCCTTGGCGTCTATTTCGATGCGCTCGCCTTGCCCGACACGATGGCCGCCCTGCAGCTCACGCTTCTGGTCGCGGCCATCGCTGTGCCTGCCAACCTCGTGTTCGGCGTCGCCGCTGCGTGGCTGATTGCCAAGTTCGAATTCAAGGGCAAGGCGTTCCTGCTGACCCTGATCGACCTGCCGTTCGCGGTGTCGCCCGTCGTCTCGGGCCTGATCTTTGTGTTGCTGTTCGGCGCCAACAGCGCGCTGGGACCCTGGCTCGACGGCTATGGCATCAAGGTGCTGTTCGCCGTGCCAGGCATCGTGATCGCGACCATCTTCATCACCTTCCCCTTCATCGCGCGCGAGCTGATCCCGCTGATGCAGCAGCAGGGTTCCTCTGAAGAGGAGGCGGCCGTGTCGCTCGGCGCCAGCGGCTGGCGCACCTTCTTCCAGGTGACTCTGCCCAATGTGAAATGGGGCCTGCTGTATGGCGTGCTGCTGTGTAATGCCCGCGCGATGGGCGAGTTCGGCGCGGTTTCCGTGGTCTCCGGCCACATCCGCGGCCTGACGAACACGCTGCCGCTGCACATCGAAATCCTCTATAATGACAACAAGGCTGCGGCGGCGTTTGCCGTTGCATCCTTGCTCGCCATGCTTGCTCTCGTCACGCTTGCGGTTAAGACGCTGCTTGAAGCCCGGTTCGCCGGCGAGATCGCAGCACAGCGGCGCCACTGATCGGAGCAGATACGTTTTTATGCAGGTTCGTGCGGAAAATCTCCGGAAGCAGTATGTCGGCATCGCCGCGCTGGACGACGTGTCATTGACCGTCCAGCCGGGCGAGCTTGTGGCGCTGCTTGGGCCATCCGGCTCGGGCAAGACGACGCTGCTGCGCACGATCGCCGGCCTCGAGGCGCCGGATTCCGGCACGGTCTATTTCAACGACCGCGACCTCTCGGACAGCCGCATCCAGGATCGCGGCGTCGGCTTCGTGTTCCAGCACTACGCGCTGTTCAAGCATATGCGGGTGATGGACAACATCGCCTTCGGCCTGCGCGCGCGCCGCAAGAACAAGCTGCCGGAATCCGAGATCAAGCGCCGCGTGCTTGAGCTTCTTGATCTCGTGCAGCTCTCAGGCCTTGAGCGCCGTTTCCCGGCCCAGCTTTCGGGCGGCCAACGGCAGCGTGTGGCGCTGGCCCGCGCGCTTGCGATCGAACCGAGCGTACTCCTGCTCGACGAACCATTCGGCGCGCTTGATGCGCGCGTGCGAAAGGATCTGCGCCGTTGGCTGCGCGAGATCCATGAGCGCACCGGCCACACCACGCTTTTCGTCACGCACGACCAGGAAGAGGCGCTGGAACTGGCCGACCGCGTCGTGGTGATGAACAAGGGCAAGATCGAACAATCGGCGACGCCCGACGAAATCTACGACACGCCCGCCACGCCGTTCGTCTTCTCTTTCATCGGCGAGTCGAGCGTCATACCCGTGCAGATCGGAACTGGCCGCGCTGCGCTGGATGAACGCCTGCTCGATCTCGACATCGGCGGCCTGCCAGATGGGCCTGCGCAACTTTATCTGAGGCCGGAAGACGTCACCATGGTCACGGATGGCGGGCCGGGGATACCGGGTCTTGTCGTCTCGACCCGCCGCATCGGGGGCATGCGCCGCGTGACGATCGAATGCGGCCTCGCGCGCCACCGCATCGAATTTGATGCGCCGGCGGAAGTTCCGATCAACAATTCCCAACGCCTCACGATCCGCGTCATCGGCGGCCGCGTCTATGGCTCCGGTTCCGAAGGCTACGAGACAGAGCGCCTTGCGGCCTCCGCAACATCCGACTTCAAATGGGCAAAAGCCGAAGGCTGGCTGGACCGCTAGGTCTTCGAGTCGGCCAAACCAACAACCGTCATTCCGGACACGTGCAAAGCGCGTGAGCCGGAACCCAGGGGCGTGCTCACCAGCGCAAGCCACAAGCCCTGGAAGCGGGCCTTCTGGAAGCGGACCCTTGGTCCGCGTTCCCCGCGAAGGCGGGGATCCAGACTCACTGAGCAAGAAGAAGCCTCACCGTCAGCACTGGACCCCCGCCTTCGCGGGGGACGCGGTGGAGAGAGCTG
>JAUYSA010000162.1 GCA_030696545.1 Hyphomonadaceae bacterium | reverse complement strand
GCAAAGCTGCGCCGCTGCTCCCGTCAAAAAGTCCGGGTTTGCCGATCCAGACTTCCCGGCCGGCCACCCTGCCCTTGACGCCCTTGCCCGTAATTCCTTCGACCCCGTCAGCTTTCGGCACGTCAACGGCGCCGAGCTTCTCACGTCCGTCGCGCACGACAGCGGCGGCTAGCGGATGATCGCTTAGCTCCTCCACAGCAATGGCGTGCTGAAGGAGCTCGATCTCCTTTGTGGCGCCCAGCGGAAGGACATCCGTCAGCCGTGGCTTGCCCTCAGTCAGGGTGCCGGTTTTGTCGAAGGCGATGGCTTTCAGGGTGCCGAGATTCTCAAGGGGCTCCCCGCCCTTGATCAGAACGCCGCCGCGACCCGCGCGGGCGATGCCGCTCAGGATCGCGCTTGGCACCGAGATGGCGAGGGCGCAGGGGCTGGCCGCGACGAGAACCGCCATAGCGCGATAGAAGCTTGCCGTGAATGGCTCGTCGATGACGGTCCAGGCGAACATCAGGAGCGACACACCGATCAGGACAGCCGGCACGAAGATGCGTTCCAGACGGTCGGTAAACTGTTGAGTCGGCGAGCGCTGGGACTGCGCCTCGGCCACAAGCTTTGCAACGCGCGCCAGGGTCGATTCCTGCGCCAGGCGTGCAACCCAGATTTCCAGCGCGCCGGGTCCGTTGATTGTGCCTGCGAAGACTTTCGTCTCCGGACCAGCCTTGGCGAAGTCAGCGGCTGACGGGGATGGGGAAGCAAACGGCCGCTTGTCGACCGGGACACTCTCCCCTGTTACCGGCGATTGATCGATGCTGCTCTCGCCGACAATGACCAGGCCATCGGCCGGCAGGCGTTCGTTCGGTTTCACGATGACGATGTCGCCAACCACCAGCTGGGCTACCGGTATTTGCTCTGTCACGGCTCCGCGTCGCACAATCGCGACTTCGGGCGCCAGTTTGCCCAGGGCTTCGATGGCTTTGCGCGCGCGCCCCATCGCATAGCCTTCGAGCGCGTGGCCGAGACTGAAGAGCGCAAGCAGGAGCGCCCCTTCCGACCAGTGCCCAAGGATCGCGGCTCCGATCGCTGCGGCGATCATCAGCGTGTCGATCTCGAAGCGGCCGCGCCTCAGATTGTCGAGCGCTTCGCGAACGGTAAAAAAGCCACCCAGCAGATAGGCGGCGGCGTAGGCTACGATTGCGGGCTCTTTGGCCCAGGCAGTTTCAATCAGCCATCCAATCGCCAAGGCAACAGCGGACAGGATTGCGAAGGCCAGCTCAGTGCGTTCGCCCAGAACTCCCCCGTGGACGTGTTCGTCGTTGGGATGATCGGAACCTTCAGCGTGATTGTGGTCAGCCATGAGTTGGTCGCCTTAGGATATGCCGCCGACATCGCGTGCGAGCGTGTGACTGCTCTGCAGGCGCGTGCCGGTCAGTCAGAGAAATGAACCGCGCCCGCCACGACCTTGAGGCGGACCCGCGCGATAGCGTTACCGTTCGGAGACGCGAACGTTGTCCTGAATGTCGCGGAGTGGCGAGCTCTCAGAGAGGCGATGGAGTTCCATGGAACCTCCCGCGCTTCGAGTACGGCGCCCGACTGGCTGATCGTCTCCGCATGGAGATGTTCGTTGAAGGGCTTGTTGGGTCCGCGTGGGCGGGTCACAGATCCTGAAACGTCGACGCCTGTATCCGTGCGTGTGGACGAAACACCCCAGAGCTCGACCAGCTTTCCCTGAACGATGTCGACCGGGACAGGCGCAATGCTGACCGGCGCTGTGGCGCATCCTGCGACAAACGACAGTACCCCAGTAGCCACGAGCGTTTTCCATCTCGGCCGCACCCCCGCCATGAGGGCAAGGCAGGAATGTCGGGTCTCCACAGTCGTAGACCCTGCGTCGCGATTAATGCCTTCCATCTGAGGTCGCTCCATCTTCCCTGGCTTGATGCAGAGCCATCCGAGATCGGGGCTCCCACAAGAATTCTTGGATCTCTCGTCGATGCCTCTGATCCATGACCCTACTCTGCCGGCTGCAGCGCGGGTTCGGATCCGCCGCGTTGCCCTTGGGCCGGCTTGCGCTTGAGAACGAGCCTGCAAATTGCCGGCAGAACGAACAGCGTGAGCGCCGTGGCGGTTATCAATCCGCCGATCACGACAGTCGCCAATGGCCGCTGCACTTCGGCGCCCGTTTCGGTCGCCAAGGCCATCGGCACGAAGCCAATGGCGGCAACGAGGGCAGTCATCAGAACAGGGCGATACCGCTCGATGGCGCCCTCGATGATCGCTACATCCAGGGCGATACCAGCGTCGAGGCGCTTGCGGATGCTGGTCATCATCACCAGACCGTTCAGCACAGCCACGCCCGACAAAGCGATGAAGCCAACTGCCGCGGAAATCGAGAAGGGCATCCCGCGGAGCACCAGCGCAAATACCCCGCCAGCAAGCGCCAACGGCACGGCCGAGAAGACTGCAAGCGCCGGCGCGATACCACCGAGAGCCATGTAGAGCAGCGCCAGGATGAGGACGAAGCAGATCGGAACGACGACTCCCAGGCGCGCCGACGCGGCCTGGAGGTTCTCGAACTGACCGCCCCACGCGATGTAGGCGCCTGCCGGAAGTTCGATCTGCGCCACTTTGGTCTGAGCTTCGGTGACAAAGCCGCCCAGGTCCCGGCCCCGGATGTTGGCCTGCACGACGATGCGCCGCTTGCCATTCTCGCGGCTGATCTGGTTCAGCCCTTCTGTGAAGGAGAACTCGGCCAGAGACCGTAGCGGGACGCTCAGTCTTTGCTGACCTTCTACGGGCGGCAGCATTACGGGCAGCGCGCCGATCGAATTGACATCGTTGCGCAGCGAGTCCGGAACTCGGACGATGATATCGAAGCGACGGTCTCCCTCGAAGACGAGACCGGCTTCTCGTCCGCCAAGGGCGGAGGCGACAGCATCGGCAACCTCCTCGATGGTGAGCCCATTTCTTGCGATTGCGTCGCGGTTAAACTTGACGTCCAGAATCGGGAAGCCTTGGGTCTGTTCGACTTTCACATCTGCCGCGCCATCGATGGTTTGGAGCGTTTCGGCAATTTGCTGTGCGGCAGGTCCTAGTACGTCGAGATCGTCGCCATAGAGCTTGACGGCGACGTCTGAGCGAACGCCCGAGATGAGCTCATTGAAGCGCAGCTCGATCGGTTGGCTGAACTCAAAAGCATTTCCAACCTCCGCAGAAATTGCCGCCTCGATTTTGGCGACAAGCTCCTCCTTCGTGATCTTCTCCGGCCACTCATGCTCGGGCTTTACGATCACAAATCCGTCCGAGATGTTGACGGGCATTGGATCAGCAGCGACTTCCGCGGTCCCCGTCTTCGACATGACGCGTTCGACTTCCGGCAATGCCACAATGGCTTGCTCCACACGCTTTTGCATGTCGATTGACTGGTAAAGCGACGTCGACGGAATCCGAAGCGACTGAACCGCAAGATCCTTTTCGTCGAGCTGCGGCGTAAACTCCTGGCCCAGTGTGGTAAACAGATATCCGGCCACCACGAAGATAGCGGCTCCAGCTCCGATCACAGGCAAGGGCGCCCGCACGGCGGCCCGCAACAACGGCACGTAACGCGCTTTCGTAACGCGAACGACAGTCACCTCTTTCTCAGCAACCTTGCCGCGGATGAGGATCGCCACCATGGCAGGCACGAAGGTAAGCGACAGGATGAAGGCGCCAGCGAGCGCCAGCATAACGGTGATCGCCATCGGCGAAAACAATTTTGCCTCAACGCCGGTGAACGCCAGAAGCGGCACGTAGACCAGGAAAATGATCGCCTGACCGAAGACAGTCGGCTGGATCATTTCCTTGGAGGCCTCGGTTACCTCGAACAGTCGTTCTTGGAGCGATAGCAGCCTGCCCTCATGGTGCTGCCGCTCGGCCAATCGCCGCAGACAGTTCTCGACAATGATGACGGCGCCGTCGACGATGAGGCCGAAGTCGAGCGCGCCAAGGCTCATCAGGTTGCCCGACACGCCGAGTTCGTTCATACCGATCGCTGTCATCAGCATCGAGAGCGGAATGACGAGCCCGGTGATCAGGGCAGCGCGGAAGTTGCCGAGCATCACAAACAGAATGACAACGACGAAAAGAGCGCCTTCGGCAAGGTTCTTCTCAACAGTCGCCACAGTTGCGTTCACCAGCATCGAGCGATCGTAGGCTACGTTCGCTTCGATGCCCGGCGGCAAGGACTTTGCGACTTCTACCAGCCGCGCTCCGACATCAGATGCAACCGTTCGGCTGTTGGCGCCTGTCAGCATGAAGGCTGTGCCGATCACGACTTCTTCGCCGTTCTTGGTGGCCGCCCCCGTGCGCAAGTCGCCGCCGATCTTGACTTCCGCGAGGTCCTGAACCGCGACCGGCACGCCTTCACGGTTGGCCACCACCGCGCGGCGAATCTCATCGAGGGTTCGCACACGCGCGTCTGCGCGGATCAGAAAGGACTCGCCTCCCCGCTGGAGGAAGTTGGCGCCGACAGACAGGTTGGCGCTCTCTAACGCCTGGGCGAGCTCCGCGAAGGACACGCCAAAGGCCGCAAGCTTGGCCGGGTCGGGTTCGATGACATACTGCTTCTCGTAGCCCCCGATAGAATCGATCCCCGCGACGTTCTCGATAGCGCGCATCTGGGGCCGGATGATCCAGTCCTGCACAGTCCGGAGGTAGGCGCCGCGCGCGACCTCGTCTGCCAGAGTTTCACCTTCAACCGTCAGGAAGGTTCCATCAGGTTGCAAGCCAGGTTTGCCGGCGTTGGCGGCAACGAAAGCTGCATCCGGTTTGGCGAACTCGACCGTCCACATGAAGATGTCGCCAAGGCCCGTGGTGATCGGACCGATGGTCGGTTGAATGTCAGCGGGAAGCGCGTCGCGTGACTGGGCGAGGCGTTCGGTAACCTGCTGCCGCGCGAAGTAGATGTCAGTGCCTTCGGTGAACACGGCCGTCACCTGGCTGAAGCCATTGCGTGAGAGGGAGCGCGTGCTTTCAAGCCCGGGGATGCCCGAAAGCGCTGTCTCGATCGGGAACGTCACGCGTTTTTCGATTTCGAGAGGTCCGAGCTCGGGATCCGACGTGTTTATCTGCACCTGTTTGTTGGTGATGTCGGGAACAGCATCGATCGGCAGTCGAATGAGGTTGTAAACGCCAAACGTTGCGACGAGCAGGGTCAGAAAGACCACGACGTAGCGGGCGCGAACCGAGAAGGACAGAATGCGGGCAATCATGAGTCGATGCTCTCTACGTGTCTATTGATCACGGATGTCAGTGGTCGTGTCCCGCATCGCCCTTGCCGAGTTCGGCCTTCAGGACGAAAGCCTTGATCCCGGCAATGGTCTGGCCGGCCTGTAGGCCTTCCACGATCTCGACACGCCCGCCTCCGCGCTGGCCAACAATGACGGGGGCCGCAAGGAATCCGTGTTCCGTACGCACAAACACCACGTCTCGCCCTTCGACGTTTTGCACAGCCTCTTCCGGAACAACGAAACCGGTCCCTGTTCCCGCCTGACTGGCAGGTCGAACAAGGGCCCGCGCGTATTGCCCGGGCTGGAGCGACGCTGTTGCATTGGCGAGCTCAAGAACGACAGTCGCTGCCCGGCTCGCGGCATCCACAGATGGCGTGACAGCCCGAACCTTGGCGGCAAATGTCTTCCCGTTTGCTTCGATTGTGGCCGGATCACCGGGCCGAATGCGCTGCGTATCCAACACGGGTACGGCGGCTTCGATCTGGATTTTCGACGGGTCAGAGATGCGGAACAATTCCGTATCCGGTGAAACATACGCGCCAAGGATTGCGGTTGGCGCAACAGCTGTGATGCGGCCGTTGATTGGGCTGGCAATCGCAACGGACTGACCGTCGGCAGAAACGCGCGCCGCGCGCGCGGACGATTCGGCGCGACGAAACTCAGCCTCGGCTTGGGAGAGTTCGGCCTGCGCCGTCTCGAAGTCCTGGCGCGAGGTGACTTTCGATTCGAACAGCGTCTTCTCGCGTTCGAAGGTGGTCTTCGCCAGATCGAGACGGGATCTCGCGCTCGAAAGCGCGGCTGACAGGGCTGCAGCGTCGGGGCTCAGCACGAGCGCCACGGTCTCACCCCGGCTCACTGCATCGCCGAGGCGTTTGCGGATGTCGGTTATAGCTCCGGCGGCGCGCGCGGTTAGAATGGCTTCGCCGCTGGGAGCTGCGACAACAGTCGCCTGTGCAGTGATTTCGGATCCGAGGCTGCCCGGCGCGACCGTGATCAGGGCGATGCCTGCCCGCTCGATCCCATTGGCATCAATCTCGACCTCCCCCTCCGCATGTTCTTCTCCCGCCTCGCCCTCATCTCCCTCGTGGCCGGACTCTTCGCCAGCGTGATCGTCGTGATCGGCGACGACCGAAGCGGTGGCGCCCAGTTCGGCTGCGTGCGCCTCGGGGCTTTCGCCAACATGATCACGATCACCGCCGAAGAAGACGACGCCGGCCGTCAGCCCCACCGCCAAGAGCGCCGCAGCCGCGGCCCCGATCAGCAAATTCTGCCTGGAGAAGGTCATTCTAGTTGCCCTTGGAAAGCGTCGGCGGCGTCGCTGAGCGGACTCGGCCGGGAAGATTGAACGGGATGCGGATGGCGATGGTGCGATACATGGTGCTGATCAGTTTGCGTTGGCGCGAATAAGCGCTGCAGCTGCGCGTGCGCGCGCTAGCCTGGCGTCGATCGATGCATTGCGAATGCTCGCAAAGGCATCCTCTGCGTCGAGGACGTCGATCAACTGAAAGCGACCAGCCTCGTATCCGATCTGCGCGAGGCTTAGCGCCTCCTCAGCCTGACGAACCGCCTGGTTTTCAAGCGCAGCGGCGCGCGCATCAGCCGCTTCAAAGGCGGAGCGCGCGTCGTTGATCCTTCGCACCATTTCAGCAAGTGCGATGTTCAACTGCAGCTCCGCGGCCCTGTCGTCCGCCCGAGCGGCGGCGATGGCGCCGCCATTCATGTTCTGGATCGGGATCGGAATGCTGATGCCGGCGATCCATGCCTGTTCCCCGGTCGACTCAAATCGCCGCAGGCCCCCACTGACCGTCACATCGACCCAGGCATTGGCCTTTTCCAGCCTGAGCGCCGCTTCAGCCGCGTCGTGCTCGGCGACCGCCAGACGATAGTCCAGCGTATCTGTCGGAGAGGTGTTCAGACGTTCGTCAGGCTGCTGGAACTCCCAGGGTCCGACGGCGTCGATTGCGCTCTCGGCGCCCCCCCACAGGACCGCAAGGCCACGCTGTGCGGCAGCCAGTTCGGCAGACGCAATACTGAACTGCGCTTCTGCTTGTGCGGCCAGAGCTTGCGCCCGCAGCACGCGCAGCGGCGGCTCTCGACCTGCGTCCACAAGTGTCTGTGCGAGATCGGACAGTTTCCTCGCGCGCTCCAGCGCGGCGCGCGCCAGATCCAGACGCTCCTCGGCGGCGGATAGTTCGGCGAAGCGCTCGCGTACGGTCAGATCAAGGTCAGCCCGAGCAATACGGCCACGAACAGCGACCGCATCCGCCTGCTTGCCCGCAGTTTCGCTGCGAGCTTCGCGTTTGCCGCCGAGTTCGAGTTGCTGGGAAAGGCCGATCGTTGACTCCGCGCTGTCCATGCCCCTCAAGACGCCGCTGCCCGAGAAATTCTCGACGGTGTAGCTGGCCTCGGGATTGATGCCCGCGCCGGCCTGGGTCTGCCGGCCGCGTGCGGCCTCGACCTGGGCGTCCGCAATCTCGACGACCGGCGAGGTCGTGCGTGCACGATCCAGCGCTTCGGCCAGCGTCAGTGGGGTTGGCGCAGCCTGCGCCCACGCTGCTCCCATCGGAACCATCGCCGCCAGCGCCCAGCTAAGCGCTACGCGTCCGCAGACGCGAGTTGTCGATTGCATTGGAATTGCCTGAAATCAGAGTGTCAGCTCTACGCATGCGATCATGCGCGCGCGGTTACACTTCGAGTCAGGCCTTCGGCGGGCGTTCGAGGCCGACGGATACGTGCACGAGGGCCGCTATCTTTGTGATCGGGGTCGCGGCGGTGGCGCTTGCTGCAGGCACCGGTGCGGTAGTGTCACTGCTCTTGAAGGGAGTCGAATGATGGCAGTGACCATGGACGCAGTGCTGGTCTTCACCGGGCAGCCGTGACTCATGATCGGCGCCTCCTGGAGCTGGTTCAACAGATGCTCCAGCCAATTCCGGAGACGCGGCATCGATTTCGACTGTGAGCGAGAACTCGTCGCCAGCACAGACGGCTGCATCAGCCATGGGCGCGCCAACAAGCACGACTGCAGCCAGCACAACTTGCGCCGCCTTCATCAGAGCTTGCAGGGTTGATCCAAAGGACATCGCGAACCGAGATAGGAGGTATTGAAGGAGCAATCTAGACCGGAATTGCTTAAACGGACAATAAGTCCTCCGCCTGCGCCTTCACCACTGCGTCAAAGGCGGGCGTTAGCGCCTCGGGAGTTATGTTATATCAGCGCGATCTTCGCTCATTCATTTTCAAGATGAGTAGCCATCGGCACTACCGATGTGAACGGAGAAAGACTTTCACAGTCCATTCCATTTGGCTGCCAGCGGTCGTCAGTTGAAGATCGGCGAAATTGGCGAACATGGTGCACTGGCCTGGGTCCAAAACACCCCATCGCGCCGCTGGGTCAGCCTTGACCCACCCGGGAACCTCCCCGCTCACATTGCAGACAACAGCGTCGAACCGCGCGTCGGCAGTCTGCCCCAACAACAGCGCGACAGCAGGAAAAGTTGTGACGGGGACATTGAACACTGCGTCAAACCTGTCCGCGCTGACCGCGGATTCCTTGAAGCTGGGGCCAATAGTGGGAAACAAGGAGGACTGCTGGGCGTAGGCCAGCTGCGCTACCCCTACGACTGCCGTAAAGGCCAAACCGAAAAGTAGCCGCATGACATCAATTTCCAAGAACACGTGATAGTCGCGCCGATATTGGCCGCTTTGCAATCGCAAGGTCCGACCGCGCGAGTCACCGCGGCGAAACACAACGCGCAGCACGAAATTCGTCTAAGCCGAGCAGTGCGCGAGAGACCCCGTTGAATCCGTACGCTGCGCTTAATTCCCAAGGTTGAGCACGGCGACAACTCCCACGACAATCAGAAGGGCGCTCGCCAACAACAGTGCACGCTTGAGCACGTCACTCCCGACGCTGAAATCCGCGAGCGGCTTGAGATCATCCGGAATCTGCATCTGCCTCAACGCCGAGACATTGGCCCCGCCGGTGTTCCCCTTGGGAATCCAGCCGGTCACAAAGCCCGGCAAGACGGCCAGAACCCGCAACAGCTGGCCGGTGACTTCTCGGCCATCGCGCCGTCTCCAGCCGATGCGAAGCATCCACCAGTGGGTGTGTGCGTGCGGAACTAGATACCGTTGGCCCAGAATGTGGGCGCGCTCGGCATGGTGGAAGGCATCCGAAAGCCGGTTCTGATTCCACGCCTGCTGCACATGAGCCAGTTCAGCGCGAACGGCCTTGGCGAGTTCATGATGCATGTCTGCCTACCTCCAGCACGCCAACGACGCTCGTAGTTGTGGAACGCAATTCCCGGTAGGCGTGTCGCATGGTCGAGCTGCCCCCGCTGATTGCGAGCCCCGCAATGACGCCGGCCACGATCAGGTCGGGCCAGAGCGTCCCCGTGCCCAACACGCCAAGCGCCGCCAGCATGACAGCGATGTTGCCGAGTGCGTCATTGCGCGAGCAAATCCAGACCGAACGCATCTTGGCGTCACCACGGCGATAGCGGAACAGCATCAACGCGACCCCGGCGTTCGCGACCAGCGCCAGGAACCCGACCACACCCATCGTGGCGACGTGAGGAATCGCATCTCCCGCCCAGGCGCCCCATGCTGCCGAGCCCACCACGAATACGCCGAGCGCCAGAAGTGTGGCGCTCTTCAGCATTGCCGCCCACGCCCGCACGGACAACGCAAGGCCTGCGATCCCAAAACTGATCGCGTAGTTCGCCGCGTCCGCCAGGAAATCCAGCGCGTCCGCCTGCAAGGCGGAAGAGCCCGCTGTCAGGCCCGCGGCCAATTCCACGACGAACATGCTCGCATTGGCGCAAAGCGCGATGATCAACACCCGACGCCACGCGGCATCAGGCTTGGCAACAGCGCCTGGGTTGCAGACATCCTTGTCGCAACATCCCGACATGAAAAACCCTCGACTCCAACGCGTACAAAGGTAGTCTGGACCCTGTAGTCCCTACAGGGTCAAGCTTTGCCGAAAGCCATGTATCCAATAGTCGCGCTCGCCGAAGCCGCCGGCGCAAAGGTCGAGACGATACGCTATTACGAACGCATCGGCCTCCTGCCCGAACCTGGCCGCACGCGAAGCAACTATCGGAGCTATAGCGAGGTCCATCTCGGCCGTCTGAGTTTCATCCGCCGCGCCCGCGATCTCGGGTTCACACTTGATCAGAGTCGCGAGCTGCCCGAGCTGGCAGAGAGCCGGAACAGTGATTGCGGAACTGTCGACGTCATCGGGCAGGATCATCTGCGTGACGTCGAACGCAAGATCGCGGACCTGAAGGCATTGCGACGCGAACTGTGCGACCTGATTGGCCAATGTCAGAAGGGCGCGATTGCAGAGTGCCGGATCATCGGGGCGCTTTCGCCGCGATAGATGGCGGGCGCCCTGATGCGATTGTCAGGTAAAGCCGACAAGCAACTTGGCTTGGGGAACAACGCAAGACGGACAAGAGAAGCTGCGCTTGTTGAAGCCCGCCCTGCCCGCTCATCTCCTCGCTTACTGCAAGCGCGCATTGCGTCGCCAATCTGATTTGGCTTCGCAAACTATCTGCGGTCCTCGCCAACCAGCGCTCCGGGGGAGAACACGGTCCTGGCGATCTCGTTCAAGAATTTTTCGCATTCCGCGATGAGGTCACCGTAGGCCGATGCTTCCATTGGCAGATGCGACCCCGCCCTCAGTTGAACGAAGCGTTTATTTGTCTGGATTTTGTCGAAGACCGCGAGGCTGAGCTCGGTCGGCGTCCAGACGTCTTGTCCAGGGTGCACAAGCAATAGCGGACAGTTGAGCGTCCAGTCCTTGATGCGGTGCTGATGGAGCGTCCGAAAGAAGCGCGCCGGCTTCCAGCTCTTGCCGATGTGCGGGTCATTCTGGAAGTATGCCTGCATGCGCGTATTGCTGCTCATGGCGGCGAGGGGCGTGACGAGCGAAAGCGGCAATACCATCCGATCAAAAAGCCAGGGTATGGCCGCCATGCTGAACAGGCTGAGCTGGCCAAGCCAGCGCCAGCGGGCCGCGCGGATGAAGGTGGACCGGTCCGACAGATCGAGGAGCGTCGTTGCGATGACGCCTCTGATGTTTTGGCTCGCCTGCGTTGCGAGGAAGGCCGTTAGCCCGCCCATCGACAGCCCCATAATGACGGTCGGCGCCCGCTCGGCGTCCGCGATAGCAGAGAGCACTGCCGGCCATTCAGAATACTCGCCCCTGTAACCGGTTGCGGGCTGGGTCAGCCCGTAGCCCGGCAGGTCCGGTGCAAGCACTTTCCATCCGCGTTGGGACAGGGGTTCGGCGAGTGGCGCAAGAATGCGTCCATTGCCGCCTCCGCCATGTACAAGAAGCAGCGTGCCCTTGGTGACGCCGGAAGCGGGCCAATGATCCATGCGAACCTTATGGCCCCGGATCACCAACTGGATTTCCTCCGGCTCGGTGGTGAGAACGATCCCGAATTCTTCTGCGAGAATTTCGCGGTAGATCGTCCATGATGGGGAGTTGCGAAAGTGCTTCATGCCCCTAATGTCGAGCAATTACTCGGATTTGAATACTCGGATTCCCGATGCCGGAAAAAAGGGCGAAAAAGAGTGCGAAGCGTCCGGTGCGCCGCGCTTTGCAGTCGCGTTCAAGGGCGACTGTGGATGCGATCGTCAAAGCCACTGCTCGGATTCTGGCGGAACGGGGATGGCCGGCGCTCAATACCAATGCGATTGCAGCCCGCGCCGGCGTGTCGATCGGATCCGTTTACGAGTACTTCCCCAACAAGCAATCCATTCTCAACGTGATCATTGATCGGCACCTGGCGGCAGGCGAAGCCAAACTCGCCGAAGCCACGAGTATTCTGTCCAGCGGAAAGGACGCTGATGATATAGTCGAGGCGGTGGTCTCTGGCTTCATCCAGTTACACCAGGATGATCCGCGATTGCATCGCGCCCTGTCTACCGAAGTCCCTATTTCACCCGCCCAACGCCGCCGGATCGAAGCGCTACGCTCGAAGATCGTCATTGCAGTGACATCAGCTCTTTCCGAGTACGTCGACGGCGCAGAACTCAAAGCGACACTGCTTGTCGAAACGGCAGATGCGCTCGCTCACAGATGGTTTGTCGATAAGGTCGGCCTGCCTGTATCTGCAAGCACGATGGCCGGTGAGACTTCGACGATGCTCAAGAGTTATGTGTCTGCAGGACGGTCAGATTAGAACTGTCCGGTAAACCAAGCAGGGTTTGCTAGGCCTTTAAAATATTCCGGGTGCTTGCCCCACCACCCTGCTCCAGACGGTTTCCGAGCGTACGCGCGGCACGAACATCGCACAATGTCTCAACAGATGTGCGGGAGAACGCGTTGCGAGACACGGCATGTGTCTCGAGGAACGCAGTGCTGATGTTCGATTCTTGAACCCATGCATCTCACTATGATCCGCACGCGCGCTACAAATACCATCTGGCCAAATTACGCCGAAGTTCGGAAAAAATGTACTGGCTTGATGTTGGGTTTTCGGGAGGCTTCAGCGTCGAAACACGCCGACCAGTTACTCGATGACCATTTCCCGCTCTGAAGCGTTCTTGGAGTTCATGGCGCGGTACACGCAATGGCCACGCTGCAGCCGATACGCGCTCGGGCGAAGCAGCAATTTCGATGTCGAGCAAAAGATCAGGCATAGCTAGTTGATAGGCCATTTTGGATGCCAGGCGTCGATGACCACCGCGTGCTCGTGCTTGCGGCCATGCTCTGCCAAGTGCGGGTGGTCTGCGGGGAGTTCCTCGTGGCGATGGGGAAGAATTTCTGGATCATGAGAGGGCCATAACAGCCAAGTCGCGAGCACCCCGATCGCCGACAGAATTCCGAGCACGAAGAACGCTGCGTTTGTTCCCCATGTCGAGCTGACCAATCCGGCGACCGGATAGGCGATCAACCAGCAGGCATGCGACAACGCGAAATAGGCAGCAAACAGGCCGGGGCGGTCTTCTGCCGACGCAGAACGGCGGAGCGCCCTACTCGCAGGTGTGAGCGTCAGCGAATACCCGATCCCGATATCGAACCACATCACCAGAAGCTCGTAGTATCCACCGTGGTGATGGAAAGCGCCTGCGACGAGACCGGCCGTCATCATCACGCCGCCCAAAATCATCACGATGCGGTCGGGCATGTCTTCCAGCAGACGTGGCACCAGCATCGCGGCTGACATCGATCCGAGCCCGAATACAGCTAGGGCCCAGGCGGTATGCTGCTCCGACAGTGACAACTGCGTTTGCACGATCACGACGGTGTTGATGAACACCATCGCGCCACCCGCAGCCGTGGCAAGGCTGATGGCAACCAATCCGCGAAGCCTCGGCGTAAGCGCAAAAAGCCGAAATCCAATCGTCAGGCGTTGCGCGAAGGTTTTTTGCTGAGGGACGCGCACGGTCCGGAGAGCTGCACTCAAGACCATTAGGGCGGACAGGAAAAATCCAATCGCGGTGCCAGCAAACAAGTCGTTGTACGCGACGAAGGCCAGCAGCACCGCGGCAATGACGGGGCTCGCGACACTCTCCAGGTCCGACGCCAGCCGCGATAGGGAAAGCGCTTTCGTGTACTCACGCTCGTCCGTCAGAATGTCGGGAATCATCGCCTGAAATGCGGGCGTGAATGCCGCAGACGCGACGTAGAGAACGGTCATCAGAGCATAGACCTGCCAAGCCTCCACCGCAAACGGCAGCAGAGCGGCGACACCTGCTCTGACCAGATCCAAACCGATCAGAAGCGTCTTCCGGGGGAGATTGGCTGCGAGCGCACTGGCAAACGGGGCCACGGCAACGTAGGCGATCATCTTGATCGCGAACGCTATACCGAGAATTTCTCCGGCGCTCGCGCCGCCAAGACGGTGAGCCAGAAGCCCGAGCGCAACGGTGGCGAGACCTGTGCCCAGCAACGCCACCACCTGCGCCGCGAAGAGGCGTCGGTAAGTAACGTTGCTGAGCGGCGAGAGCATCGCGACGATCCTCAGTCGTATTGTTTCAAGTCGGTGTAGTCGCCGCTGGTACGGAGCGTGATCGTGACGGGTTGGCCGCTGCGATTGCGCCAGAACCAGCCATGGCTTCCGCTAAAGGCGGCCGTCAGCTCGCCTTCCTGACGGTCCACATTCGTGCCCTTGCCGTAGCCGTGATAGTTGATCCCGGCGCCGTCGCCATGGGTGTCGTAGTTCACCTTGGGACCGTTGGTGAACCATTCGAAGCGTGCAGTGACACCTTTCTCCATGACCAGCTTGACCTCGTAGCCATCATCGGGCGCGAGATTGACCGTCGTCGTATCAGACCAGGTCTGGGCTTGCGGCGCTGAAGGTGCGGGGGTCGGCTGTACCGCCGCGGCCGGCAAGGCTTCTGCTGGCGCGGCGGGCGGCACGACATTGGTGGATGGCTGCGCGGCGCCTTGGGACGCAGCAACGTCTGCAGCCGCGTCCGCCTTTGCCTCTTCCGCAAGCTGCATCTTGATGCGGCCCATCTCTGTCAGGCCAAGCAGGGAGCCCACGCCTGTCGGGTCGACGCCGTACTCCGCGGGAAGCACCGTCGTCACCAGGAGTGCGCTGGCGATAACCGCTGCGATGCCTGTGGATTTGAGGAGACTGCCAGTCGAGGGCAGCTCTGAGGGATCAGGTCTTTCTGCGTTGAACATGGAATGTCTCCGATCAAGCGACGAAGTAGCCGACGAGCTGATAGCCTATCAGGACGAAACCGAGGGTCATGACAACCGTATTGGCCAGATAGGCGTGCTTCCAGAAGCTGGGCGTCTTGCGCCAGAAACCCATCACGATGAGAATGCCGCCCAGGGCCAGAAGCTGACCCAGTTCAACACCGATGTTGAAAGCGATCAGGTTGGCGACGAGGCCGTCAGGCGACATCTCGAAGTCCTGCAGCTTGGTCGCAAGACCAAAGCCGTGGAACAGGCCAAAGACGAGCGTCGCCACCTTCGTGTTAGGCTGGAAGCCAAACCAGCGCTGGTAGGCGCCCATATTGTCGAGCGCCTTGTACACGACTGATAGACCGATGATGGCGTCCACCAGGTACGAGCTGACGCTGATATTGCTGAGAACGCCGAACAGCAGCGTCACCGAGTGTCCGATGGCGAACATCGTCACGTAGATGCCGATGTCCTTCATCTTGTAGAGGAAGAAGATCACGCCAAAGAGGAACAGCAGGTGGTCGTAGCCCGTCACCATGTGCTTGGCGCCGAGATAGACGAAGGGCAGGAACACGATCCCGCTCGTCTCCTGAATGTAGCCCTTGTCGCCAGCTTCAACGCCGTGGGCGAAGGCTGGCTGGCAGAACAGCAGCACCAGAAGTAGCGACGCCAGGACCCACCGGTGAAGGTAGACCCAGGACGCCGCTGGATACGCGGATCTTTGGAACAGTGCGTCAATCATGCGGAACTCCATCGACGACCCGAAGCTGCAGCACGCCGCCTGCCCCAAGCGCATCGCCTGGGATGGCGGCGGACAGGCGGGCAGTCCCCATCTCCCGCAAGGAAGTGAAAGGATACAGGGTGGCGTCCTGCGTTGCGAAAACGACGCCTGCATCGTTGAGAACCTCGACATGAACGTGTTCACGCAGTGGCCCGCGCGGCAGCGCGCTGCGATCGACCTGCCCCGCCAGCTTGATGGTCTGCCCATCATGTCGCGCCTCGACGCCCCATATCTTGATCTGCTCGCCATGTACGAGTTTTACCGGAACCAGCGATTCCGAACTGGTTACGGTTGTACAGGCGGCAGCCGCGAGTAGCGCGGACAGAACCGCAGGTTTACTGACCATCGCTTCTCTCCAGAGTCTGATTTGCAGGTTCATCAGTGTGCGGCCTGTTCGGCCGTCAGCACGACCCCGCTATCGCGCTCTTCACGCTTACGCCGTTGCACGAGTCGATAAAGAGCGGGCAGGACGAGCAGGGTCAAAGCGGTCGATGAAATGATGCCGCCGATGACGACTGTCGCCAGTGGTCGTTGTACTTCAGCTCCGGCGCCAACGTTGAAGGCCATCGGAATGAACCCGAGGCTGGCGACAAGTGCGGTCATCAGCACAGGCCGCAGTCGGCCCAGGGCGCCATCGCGGATTGCTTCATCCAGCCCAAGCCCCTGATCACGCAACGAACGAATGAACGTCAGCATGACAACGCCATTCAGCACTGCAACCCCTGAGAGCGCAATGAAGCCGACACCCGCGGAAATTGACAACGGCAGGTCGCGGATCATGAGCGCGGCAACACCGCCGGTCATCGCGAGCGGAACGCCCGAGAAGACGACCAGCGCGTCACGAGCGGACCGGAACAGCGCATAGAGCAGTCCCAGGATCATCAGAAGCGCAACCGGCACGACGAGCGACAGGCGTTGGGCGCCTGAGATAAGCTGTTCGAACGTGCCGCCATACTCGATCCAGTAGCCTGCCGGCGCTTCGACTTCCTCGCCGACACGTTGCTGAAGCTCGGTGACGAATGAACCAAGATCGCGACCCCTGACGTTTGCCGTGACGACGACGCGACGCTTGCCATTCTCGCGGCTGATCTGGTTGGCGCCGATCGAGAGTTCGATCTTGGCAACCTCTTGCAGCGGCACGAACCCGCGCATTTCACCTGCACGTTCGGGAAGCGGAATGCGCAGGCGACCGATCGCATCAACGTCCGTCCGGAGCGTTTCCGGCAGACGAACGACAACATCGAACCGCCGGTCGCCTTCGAAGATGGCGCCCGCGTCTGCGCCGCCAAAAGAGGCGCCGACGACGGCCTGCAGATCGGAGACGTTCAGCCCCAGCCGCGCCAGTGCGCCACGATCAGGCGTTATCTGCAGAACGGGAAGGCCCGTCGCCTGCTCGACCTTGGCATCCTGGGCGCCTTCAATCCCGTTGATCAGACTCTCGATCTCATCACCAAGCGCCATCAGCTGGTCGGTGTCATCCCCGAAGACCTTTACGGCGACATCCGACCGTACACCTGAGATCAGCTCGTTGAAACGCATCTGGATCGGCTGCGTGAACTCATAATTGTTGCCCGGAATCCTGCGGACAATCGTTTCGAGCTCGGAGACGAGCTGGGCTTTCGGCTTGTTGGGATCAGGCCACTCCTTGCGGTCCTTCAGGAAGACGTAGGTGTCCGCTACGCTGGGGGGCATCGGGTCAGTGGCGATATCCGCAGTGCCAAGCTTGGCCACAACGCGTTCGACCTCCGGCATCTGCCTGATACTGGTTTCGAGTGTGGTCTGCATCTTGATCGCTTGAGACAGGCTCGTCCCCGGAATGCGAAGCGCGTGAAGGGCGATATCGCCTTCATCAAGGTTTGGAATGAACTCCGATCCCATCCGTGAGGCCCCGAAGCCGGCAAGCACGACCAGCGCCGCAGCGCCGGCGACCACGAAGGTCCGAAGTCTTAGCGCCTGGTCCAGCATCGGCTGATAGACCGAGCGGGCGCCACGCATGATCGGGCTTTCCTTTTCCGAGACCTTGCCAGTCACGAAGAGAGCCACAGCCGCCGGAACGAATGTCAGCGACAGGAGCAGCGCCGCCGTCAGCGCGAGCACAACCGTGAACGCCATCGGATGGAACATTTTCCCTTCGACGCCCGACAGAGCGAAGATGGGCACATATACAAGCGTTATGATGATCACGCCGAAGATCGACGGTTTGATCACCTCAACGGTGGCGTCTTCTGCCAATGCAAATCGTTCCTCTCTGGTTAGGAGCCGTCCAGCCTGGTGCTGCGCTTCGGAGAAGCGGCGCAGGCAGTTCTCGACAATAATGACCGCGCCATCGACGATTAGGCCGAAGTCCAGCGCACCGAGGCTCATCAGGTTACCCGAGACACGGTTGGCAACCATGCCGGTGATGGTCATCAACATTGCGAGCGGAATTACCATTGCGGTGATGATTGCGGCTCGAATGTTGCCGAGCAGCAGGAACAAGACCACGACAACGAGCAGAGCGCCTTCAACAAGATTGGTTTCGACGGTCTTGATCGTGCGATCGACGAGTTCGGTCCTGTCGTAGATTGGCTTGGCGGAAACGCCGGGTGGAAGAGCGCGGCCAGCAACTTCGAGCTGCGCTGCAGTCGCCTGCGCTACCTCGCGGCTGTTCTCGCCCACGAGCATGAAGACCGTGCCGAGCACGATTTCCTTGCCATTCTCGGTTGCCGCGCCCGTCCGGAGTTCTTCCCCCATGACGACATCCGCAACATCGGCGACGCGGATGGGAACGCCATTACGGTTGGCGACGACGATCCCCTGAAGATCCTCAATGCCGCCAGCCTGCCCCGGGGAGCGAAGCAAGAGCTGTTCGCCATAGCGCTCCACATAGCCCGCGCCAAGATTGGCGTTGTTGTTTTCGAGCGCTTCGACCACATCGGCAAGCGTCAGGCCCAACGCCGACAGCCGCTCCGGCCATGGCGTGACGTGATACTGACGAACGAATCCGCCAATCGTGTTGACCTCGGTGACGCCCTTGGTGTTGCGCAACTGCGGGCGGATGACCCAGTCCTGCAACGTGCGGAGGTCTTCCGACGTGTAAGCCGATCCATCAGGCTTGCGCGCGCCCTCTTCCGCTTCAACGACATACATGAAGATCTCGCCGAGCCCGGTCGCGATTGGACCGAGTTGTGGCTCAAGACCTGGCGGGAGCTGACTGCGAACGCCTTGCAGACGCTCATTCACCTGCTGACGCGCAAAGTAGATGTCCGTTCCATCCTCGAACACGACTGTCACTTGCGACAGGCCGTAGCGGGACACGGAGCGCGTGTATTCAAGGCCGGGCAAACCGGCGATTGCGGTCTCGACCGGGAACGTGACGCGCTGCTCCGCCTCAAGCGGCGAGTAACCGGTCGCTTCCGTATTGATCTGCACCTGAACGTTCGTGATGTCAGGCGTGGCGTCGATCGGCAGGCGCTGGAAACTCCAGACGCCAAGTCCACCGAGGACGACAACGATCGCCAGCACCGCCCAGCGGTGCATGATAGATAGATGGATGATGCGCTTCAGCATATCTGGCCTCAGTGATCGTGGCTCGCGCCAGACTTTTCGATGTCTGCGCGGATGAGGAAGGCATTGTCGCTGACATAGACTTCGCCTGGGGCGATGCCGCCGAGGATTTCTGTCCACTCCGGCGACTGGCGCCCAAGTTCAAGCATGCGGACCTCATACGTCTCGTCCACGCGCGCATAGACGACGGTGAAATCGCGGAAGCGTTGTAGCGCTCGTGTTCGGACAGCGAGTGGAACATCATCGGCCGCAACAATGACATTGCCCTCGACCGCCTGCCCCGGCCTCCATGTGACGCCGTCGGGGTTTGGAAGTTCGACATGAGCGATGACGGTCTGCGTCAGCATGTCGGATGTCGGCAGCACAACTTCGATCTTGGATTTGAGCGTGCTTGCTCCGCCAATGCTGGTCACCGTTACTGGCTGTCCCGCACGCAGCCGCTCGGCGTCGCGCGGATAGATGAAGAACTCCGCATGAAGCTTGCGTGGATCGGCGATCACATAGAGCGGCGCAGAGCCGGCAACATCGCCTGGCGTTGCGTTCCGCTCCATGATGACGCCGCTGATGGGCGCCGGGATCACATAGGTCTGAAGGCTTTCGCTGGATGTGACAGTCGCCAGTGTCTGACCTTTTTCAACACGATCGCCAATTGAGCGTGACATTGTGACGATGCGCCCGGGATACCAGGCGCGCACTTCTGCCTTCCCTTCGGGCTGCAGTTCGACGCGCCCGGTGAGGGCGACGATCTGGTCGATCGAAGCGGCTCCGGCAGGCTCAACCTTGACGTCCGCAGCGTCCGCCTGGTCCTGAGCGATCGTTGTACGACCTTCAAAGGACTCGTAGGTCCACTCCGACGCCTTGCCGCCGCGCGTAGCCGTTACCTTGACGGCGAACGAGTGCGGCTCAATGACGACGCCGTTGCCCAGCAAATAGTCTTCGCGAGGCGTGAAGGCGAAGCGATCCACCTTGTTGCCGAGCCTCAGGAGTTCAACATTCAGTTGGACTTCATTCGGCGGAAGCGGCTTGTCGTTGTCATAGGCATAGACGTGGAATTCAGGTGGCACGCCATCCTCGAAGATCGTCATCTCGATTGCGAACGTGCCATCGCGAAGCATGCGTCCCCTGTGAGGCCCACGCTCATACTCTCCGGAAGCGGCGGCAGCTTCAGCCACGCCCTCTGCGCTAGACGGCTTCTCTCCGCAGCTTCCAGACATCAGGGCGGAAGCTGCAACGGCTGCGAACACTGTGATCTTGAAGGGATTCATG
>JAUYSA010000159.1 GCA_030696545.1 Hyphomonadaceae bacterium | reverse complement strand
CAGCGACTGGCCCGTGACCTTCTCGATCACGCCGCCCAGCACATCGAGGCCTTGGCTGTAGTTCCACGCCGCGCCCGGCTCCGTCATCATCGGCAGCTTGGCGACAACCTGCTCTGACCAATCCTTGGCCGAAAGATCGGTACGGCCTTCGCCACCCGCAACCCACGCCTTGGAAATCGGCAGCTGCGGCTGGATGAACGAGTAGATGATGCCAGACGTGTGGCTCATCAGGTGGCGGATCAGCATCGGCTTGGTCGAGGCGACGGGATCGCCCTCTTTCTGCCAGACCTTGATGTCCGCAAACGCCGGCAGGTATTTCGACACCGGCGCGTCGAGGTCGAGCTTGCCTTCCTGCACCAGCGTCATCGCCGTCACGGCGACCACCGGCTTGGTCATCGAGAACACGCGGAAGATCGTCTCGTCCGTCACCGGCGTCTGCTGGCCCGGACCCTGAACGCCAAAGCCCTGGCTGAAGGCGATCTTGTCCTGCCGCCCGATCAGCAGGTACGCGCCCGGGATCTTGCCCGACTGCACGTCGCCATTCAGCGCCACGCGAATGTCGTTCAGCTTGGCCTGGTCAAAGCCCAGCGCCGCCGCATCGCCCTGCACCAGCGACGACACCGACGGATCGACGCCTGCCGGCGCGGTCTGGCACGCAGACAACGCCAGGGCGAATGCCGCACCTGCGGCAAGCGCCGTGCGCTTCAGATAGAACATGGTCAAATGAGCTCTCCCTGCCTCGTCCGGACCGCTGGTTCGAAACGCCCCGGTTTTCCATCGCTGTACCCTCTTTTCCCTTGCAGTGGAAAGGGGGCCCGAACGGCGGTTTGATCCGGGTCAATGCGTTGAATCCAGTGAATCTGCGACACTCACGCCATAGCCTCTGGCGAAGGAGCGCGTTACGTTGCGGACAGGTGGAGAATTCATGCAATGCCGGCGGGGATAGGCGAACACGCCATCCATACCGGCGGAGCCCACGGGGAAGGAAACATGATCCGTTTATCGACGGCGCTCGCGCTGGCGCTAGCCATGGCTGCCTGCTCGCCCAACTCCGAAACCGTCTCGACCGCGCCCGCCGGTTCAACCACCGGCGAAGGCATGGGCGGGGCCACACTCGCTGACTTCAAGACCGACACCAACATGAAGGACCTGATGGCGCACGTCATCGACTTCAGCGCCTTCGGCGTCTGGCACAACCAGGGCTGGCTGTTCGACGCTGAAGGCATGCACGAACTCTTCCCGACCGATGAAGCCGGCTGGGTCGCGGCCGAAAGCGCCGCCTTCACGCTGGCAGAAGCCGCCAACGCGCTGCTCCTGCCGGGCCGCCCGCCAGATGACGACCGCCGCTGGGTCGACTGGTCCAACCAGCTCTACACAGCCGCCAAGAAGGCGCAGGCCACAGCCCTCACCAAGGACAAGCAGGCCTTCTTCGACGCCGGCGGCGAAATGTATGAAGCCTGCGTGGCCTGTCACAACCACTACGTGCAGGGCGATGAACCCGGGGCCGATGCCAAGCTCCCGCAGCTTCCGAACCGGACGCCGCCGCCGCAGAACCAGTAACACCGCCCTGGCGCGATCAGGATCGGCAAACCACAAACTTGGGTGATCCGGCAAACGGACGCCCCGAAGGGGAGAGAAGAGACTTGCTCCACGATTTCATCAACTGGATCCGCGAGGATCTGGGCAGGTTCACCGAGGACGGACAGTCCTGGTCGCACCAGCTCCACGAGTCGCTGTTCATGTGGAACATCATCGAGGGCACGCACGTGCTCACGATCATGTTCTTCGCCGGCACGATCTGGATGATCGACCTGCGCATGATGGGCATCGCCTTCAAGAACATGTCGCTGTCGAAGCTGTCGGACCGGGTGCTGCCGATCACCATCATCTCGCTCATTGCGATGATCGTCACCGGCGCCATCGCCTTCATCGGCCGCGACCCGTTGATGTATTACCACAACATCTGGTTCCGCCTGAAAATGGTGTTCCTGGTGGCGGCGATGATCAACATCCTCTGGTTCCACTACAGGGTCCAGAAGAGCGACATCGCGTGGGACGTCATCCCCCCGATGAACGATCCGCTCCCCGTCAGGAAAGCCCTGTGGCTCGGCGCCTTCATCGCCTCGTCCTTCGCCCTGCTGGTCAGCTTCCTGATCTCGGGCGACCCGTGGGTGCTGTCGAGCGTCCGCATCGTGCTCGCCATCGTGGCGCTGGTCGGACTGTTCATGATCATCCACAAGCGCACACCCGGCCTGCCGCTGGTCGTGAAGCTCTCCGGCGCCCTGTCGATGCTGGCCTGGTTCCTGGTCATCATCTTCGGCCGCTTCATCGCCTACGACTGGTTCTACTGCGAGAAGGAAACCACCACGCCTGGCTCGCTGATGTATGTCCTGCAGGAGTGCGACAGCGCCCTCGCCTTCCGCGAGGAGGGAGGCGAAGAAGAATTCATCGAAGAGGAGGTCATCGAGGAGGAAGCTGTTCCGGATGACGGAACAGGGGAGGCGCCCGCAGAGGGCGAGGAAGCCCCGGCTGAAGACGCCGTTCCTGCCGAAGAACCCGCCGCTCCCGCTCAACCCACACCTGGTCAGGGAGGCTGATCCATGACCTTCGAAGATATCTTCAAGGGCATTCCCGGCTCTGCCGACTTCATCACGAACATGCCGAAAATCTGGCCATTCTCGCTGTGGCAGGACGTGTACGCTCCGTTCGGCGCGCTCCACCTTGTCGGCCTCGCGCTGATGGGCGGCGCGGTCATCCTCCTCAATCTCCGCCTCATGGGCGCGGGCCTGAAGGAAGAGCCGCTTCCCGTGCTGGAGAAAACCCTGCGGCCCTGGCTCATCGCCGGTCTCGCCATCGTCCTGGGCACCGGCATCATCATCGGCGTCCTGAACTCGGACAAGCTCTACAAATCCGTGCCTTTCTTCATCAAGATGGTCTCGCTGCTGGCCGCCGTGATCTATTCGTTCGGCGTCACCAACGCGATCGCCAAGAACAATGGCCGCACGTCCACCGGCGTGCTCGCGGCGGCTGGCGTTGCCTTCCTCCTCTGGCTGTTCGCCCTCGGCGTCCTCGGCTCTGATGAGATCTCCGCGCCCGGCCTCTTCCACCCGCTCAGCGCCGGCTATGCGATCCTCGTCATCTTTGGCGTGCGCACCCGTTGGCTCGCCGCAGGCGCCTTCGCGCTCCTGTTTGGCGGCATGTTCGTGATGTACTGGATCGTCGGCTTCAACACCTACGAGCCGGTCTTCGACGACATCTCACGCTGGCTCACCATCATCGGCGCCTTCGTCTTCGCGGTTCTCTTCGGCTGGGAAGTCTATGCCGGCCGCGCCGAACCCTCGACCCCGACGGTGAAACTCATCGCCCTCTTCTCGGTCCTGATGTGGGTGACAGTCGCCGCCGGCGGCCGCTGGATCGGCTTCGCAAGCTGATCCGCCAGCCCTGGAAACCACCAAACCCCGGAGAGCAATCTCCGGGGTTTTTCTTTGCTCACGACATTGCGTGGTCGCGCTTATTTCTGACGCCACACGCGTCCATTCGGACCCTGCCCCTGCAGCAAAGTTTGCGCCAACCCGAACTTTCCATAGACGTGCGCCGCAATAGCCGCTTGGCCGGAAACGGCATTGGCATCGTCTGCTGGAATATCACGGAAGAAAACTGCGTCGGCCCAATTTAGCCGCTCTGCCCTTCCGGTTGGTCTTGGCACATGGGTGTAAGTGTAGCGGCCCATCGCGGTGAAATCCACGAAATGAAACCCAGCTTCGCGCAGCGCCAGTTCGATCTCTGAAAAGTAAGGCTGTTCCGCATAGATCGGGGCGAACCCCACCTCGCAATGCACCACGCCCGTGCGCTTCAACAGTTCAGTTGCGCCGCGCAGAGCTGCAAGTTCGAAACCCTGTATGTCGAGCTTTAGTAGGTCAACCGCGGCTTCCGAAGCCAGCACGTCATCCAGGCGCGTGGTCATAACCCGCTCGCGACTGACCGTATGCAACGACTCAAGGTGGTTGAATTGTGAGCAATACGAGGCATCAAACGGCAATAACGAAGAGGTCGCATCATCGTTCGCAAGGTGGAAAGTCTGCATCGAGCCATCCCCGATAAACTGCGGGTAATAGACGAATTCCGCACCGCTTCCCTCAAGCTCCACCCGCCCCTCACCGAGCGGTTCAAAGCCAATGCAGCGGCATGGCAGGCCCGCCCGCAACAGCGGCGCATAGAGATGCTCTTCGCTCGAAAGCTTTTGCGCGCCGACATCAACCACACAAACCGGTCGCGAAAGCCGGAACTCAAGCAGCGGCATCTCACCGCCATGTCGCAAACGGTACTCGTCGCTCTCAAGCAGGGCGGTCATCACTGAGCGCATGTCGCCGGCATTCTCCAAAATGCCAAGAAAATGCGTCAGACCCGGTTTATCGGGCTCGCGCCCCAGAAGCTGGCGATAGAGCGTGGTGATAAGAAACTTGTCGTCCATCACCTATCTACCCACGCGCTCCCCGGTTCGCAAACGCAAGCGGCCACACAGCGGAGGGCGCGCCCACCTATGCCATCCATCCACCAACCCACTAGCTCTCATCCTGAGGATATCCAAAGGGCCGTCTCGAAGGGTGGGCAAACGGTCCGCGCAGCGTACGAATTGGTCCAGTGGACCAATTCGAGCGGCGAACGCCCGGAGCGACAGCGGAGGGCGGACGTGCTCACAACTGATGCAAGTGTGGGATGGAGCCGTTCCAGATCCGTAGGACGATCAAAAATCTTGGCGGCTGATTTCAATCAGCTAGCCGCAACAATTAGGGGAACCAAGCCCGCCAGAATCTACCGAGCGCTAAGCGGGGGTTATAATCATCCCCATGACACGGCACAAACACGCGCGCACTTGGCTGGTAACCCGTCGCTTCCTCAGCTCTTGATGATAGCGACGCTGCGCCTGCTTGCGATACTGATGTCCAACGTCGCCTCAACATTCCAGATGCCCGCCCACCGTCTCCCCGTGATTGGCAAACGGAAGGTGCCGTACTCTCTGCCCAGAGTGACGAGCGACACCTCAATCAAGTAAACTCACGCTGTCCCGCACGACAGCCCCATAGCCCTAGTACTGGGTGTTCGCGAAGCGATCGTCTCGAAGCACACGGGCGTCCTCACCGCCGCGAGCTACACCTCACCGTCCCCTCCACTGACATCGAGTTTGGGGGATAGAGCGGTATCGAATTCGTAGAGCGGCGAAAATTCTTCGCGTTCGAATTCAACCCACTAGTCCAGAACTTTGGGGGATAGCGCCCTCCAGATTCCACCCCTCCCAGACCGAGGGTCATACTCCCCCCATGGTCGATCTGCTGCTGACCCTCTTGCGCATCCTGTTCCCGCTCGACCCCATCGCGCGGCTGCGCGAGATCACGCGCGATTACATCAGCCAGATCATGGGCTGGCTCGACGATCCCTTCGACGTCGAGGAGATCCACCACCGCGAAGACCTCCGCGAAATCCTCGAAGCCCACATCATCACCGCCGAACACGGCGTCCAGCTGCTCATCACCGAGCGCGCAAGGCAGATTGCAGGGCTACCCTTCATCTACACAGCCCGCATAGCGCCGCCGTATCTGCGCCGCACGAAATCACTCTCGCGGCTGCTGAAGCGCCTCACCAATCTCGCAAGGCTGTTCCATAATCTTGAACAGCTCGCACATCGCCGGGCCGAGCGCATAATCCGCGAGCGCGGCTGCCCCCTCCGTCTTGATGCTACGCATCAATCCACCTCCCCCGCGCTCCGCGCGGAGGAGGAAAACCACCTGCGCGGGTTCGCCGTCCAGATTTCCTCCTCCAGTCCGAAGGACTGGGGGAGGTGGATTGCGCGCCCTTGCGCGCAAGACGGTGGGGGCCGCTACGCGCGGGGACCTCCCACTCTCCAAAATTTCCAGAAACCCAATCCCGCACCAACTCGCACTCACCCGCGAGAACGCCCCCGCTTGACCTCGCCTTGTCCCGCTGGCCCGCTCCGCCCATGCGCATGATTCTCCTCTCCACCGCCCTCGCCTTCGCCGCCTGTTCGGAGCAACCGCCCGGCCCCGCCGCATCGCAGGCCCCCGCCGAAACCAGCGCCGCCACCGCCATCATCGCCGCCGAGCGCGCCTTCGCTGCCGATGGCGCGAAGACAGGCTGGGTCGAGGCTTTCGAAAGATGGTCCGAGCCCGACGCAATCGTCCTCGGCTCAGGCCCCGAATCCGCGAAAGACTTCCTCGCCAACATCGACCCGGCCAATCGGGGCGACACGTCCCTGCACTAGAGCCCGGAATTCGCGGGAGCCTCCGCCGCAGGCGATTTCGGCTTCACCACCGGCCCGTTCAACGGCGATGGCGCAGCCTTCGGCTATTACCTCACCGTCTGGCGCAAACAGCCCAATGGCGACTGGCGCTGGATCTATGACGGCGGCGTCGACACCCGGGATCCCACCACAATCGACCCGGCCTTCAACGTGGCGCTCATCGCCCCGCCCTCGGGCGGCGAAGCAGACGCCGGCGCTGCGCAGGCCGCCGTCGCTGCGCTCGAATCGGCGCTCGCGGCCAGCGCCGCAACCGACGCGCCGGTTTCACTGGGCGCGCAATTCGCGCCGGTCTCGCGCCTGCACCGGCAGAATGCGCCACCTGCCCTCGGCGCACAGGCCATCGCCGCCGCGCTCGCAAGCGGGCCACGGCAGATGACGTTGAACCAGATCAGCTCCTACGCCTCCGCAAGCGGCGACATGGTGTTCACGCTTGGCACGGCCACGTGGGATGGCGGCAAGGGAATCTACGGCCGCATCTGGACCCACGGCGAAGAGGGCTGGCGCATCGTCTTCGACCAGATCGTGCTGCGCTAGCGCCCCGGTCTCTTCACGGCCATCCGCGCAAAAGAGAAGCCCGCTGTCCGTGAGGGCAGCGGGCTTCAATCAGATCAGCAATGCTGATTCTATCAGGCCGGAGTTGCAACGTTGCAGGCAGCAGCCGACGCGGTCTTGTCCTCGGTCGCATCCGAACCATCGCGCGGAGCGCCCGTGCCCGACGAACCGACGAACAGTTTGCAACCGTTCGGGAAGGTCACGTCACGGCCATTGGCCTTGCAGGTTTTCTTCTTCGTTTTCGGGTGGATGTCGCAGAGCGCATCCTTCGACTGGTAGCCGCGAACCACGACTTCCGTGCCGACTTTCAGCGAGTCTTTCTTGATCCCGGTGCGGAGCAGCGTGTTCGGCGTACCGCCTTCGATGGCCCAATTCAGGATTGTGCCCTTCTTCGGCTTGCCTTTGCCGTCCGTGTCCGGAACGTTGATGTGGATCCAGGTGTGCGGGTTAACCCACTCCACCGTCACAACCTTGCCCTTGAGGAGCACAGGTGCGTCAGCGTCGAACTCGGCGGCGAACGCGTGGTGCGCGTAAGCAGCAGTTCCGGCGCCGATCGTGGTCAGGGCGGCGAGCGCAAGCCCGGCAACCGCAAGACGGGTCTTTTTCATCTTCTACTTCCTCCAGCTCCTGCGGTGGGCGCCGCCAGGGATTTCTATTTTCAGGACGTGGGCGGCATTGATTGCCGTTGCCCGCCCGTGCCCTCTGAAACTACGACCCTTTTACTCCCGGGCATTCCGGGCCTCAAGAGTTCAACTGTTACACAGGCCGGTCGTTGTTAGGGCTCCCAATCACGTCCAGAGCCCGGATTCAGCCAGTGTTTTGACCAGTTCGGGCTGTTGGCCCGTAGGCGGTCATCCCCTGCTCACGCTTTGTTCAACGTATCGGATCGGCAGCTGCCGCCAGGAATGGAGATTGTCGCTCCACTCCCGGCAGGCGAGCCAATCCCTATTCCTCCCTCGCACGCTCTTCCGCTTCGCGCTTGGCGCGCTCGAGAGCAGGACCCGGCAGCGGGTTCTTGCGCAGGTGGCCGTACATCAGCTCTTCAACGAACTCGACGCACTTGAACTGCTGAAGCTGGGCGTCTTCACCCACGCGCTTGTAGAGGTTGAAAGCGATCTTCCACGGCTTCGTGTAGGTCTCTTCATCCTCGATCGTCGCTTCGTAGCGCATCGTGTGGTCGGAGGTCGGCGTCCAGCGTTCCGTGACCTTGGTGGTCGAGCCGTGCAGGTTGCCCGAACGGTCGAGCCATGTGTCGGGCAGAAGACCCGTCACTTCGATCACGAACGTGTCGCCATCCCATTTGCCGTAGGACTGACCCATCCACGAATCGACCGGAGCTTCACCCGGGTCGGCCAGGAACACGTTGCGCACAGCGCCAGCGTATTCGTAGGCCATGAACACGGCTTTGTCCGAGTGGAAGATCTGGAACGGCTTGTCCATGTAGTTGGCGCGCGGGATGCCCGGCAGGTAGCACTTCACTTCCGGATCGAGTTCCACCGCCTTGGCGCGGTTCTCGTCACGCAGTGCGAGCGCATCAGCCGTGTACGGGATCTTGCCATCGCCTTGCACGATGCCAACGCCCGCGGGCACAGCGCCGATCGCGCCGAGCGCAACAACGCTGGCATCCGGAACCGGCACATACGGGCCAGGACGCAGCTGCAGCGCCGACTGAGCGGGATGCGCTTCGATGTTGTAGTTGGCGGTGTTCAGAACCTGCCACACGCCGTTCAGGTCCGGATGAACGCCATCCGGTCCACGCTTGGCCTTCCAGGCAGCAGCCGCGGGTGCGGGCGCCGCTGCATCAGCCGATGCCGCCATGCCACCCGTGGAAGACGTTCCCGCCGTCTCACAAGCGCCAAGCGCCGCCGCCAACGCAATAATCGATACGAGCTTCTTCATGATTCCTCCCCGTAGGCCCAAGCACCTCGATAGCGTTCCCTGTGACGGATTTCCGTCCCCGTCTCCGCAAACTGCTGCGGGCGGTTTTATGAGAACAAGCGCCGGGCTGACGCTGGGGGGAACATACCCACCTTCATGCCGAGCGCAATACTCGTGCAGGACGTTGGGACAAAGTCGACCAACCAACGATCGCGCCGCCTGCAGCAGCTGAAATCACGGCAATTAATCCCCCTGTCACAACGGGAGACCAGTCGAAGCGCCACGTCACATCGAACACGAGAATCACAATCGGGTGAGCCGCAACGACGCCCATCAGCGCGCCAAGAAACACCGCCACAAATGCCGCGAGTGCGAACTCGAATGCATAGAGGCCGAGGATCGCCGCGCGCGATGCGCCGAAAACTTTCAGCAATGCGGACTCGCGCCTCCGTCTGCGCGCCGCCGCCGCGAAGGCGCCGAACAGCACCAGCACACCCGCCGTCGTCACCACGCCCGCCAGCGCCGTAACAGCGATCGAAACCTGGCCAAACAGGTCCGCCGCCGTCTCAAGAGTCTTCCGCAACTGGAACGCCAGAACCATCGGCCAGCGCGCAGAAACAGCCGCAATTACCTCGGATTCCTTCTCGGGCGGCATGATGACGATCGCCGCGTTGAACGGCGTGATCGCCTCCAGCTCGCCGGGCGACAGGATGAAGGCGACGTTGGCGCCGAAGCCTGCCCAGTCGACTTTTCGCAGCGACGAAACGGTGGCCTCGATCTCGCGTCCGAAAATACGGAAACCGATGGTGTCGCCGAGCTTCAGACCAAGCCCCGCCGCAGCGTCTTCCTCCACCGAGACCAGCATCGGACCTTCAGAGTTTTCCGGCCACCATTCGCCGGTCCGCAGCATCGCCTCGGGTGGCTTTGCTCGCATGAATGTCATCGGAGTCTCGCCCCGCGTTACCCATCTCTCCTCGGGTGGCACCGATGACTCGTCGAGCTTCTCTCCCCTGATTGTGATCACCCGTCCCAGCAGCACAGGCGCGCGCCGGTAGGCCTTCACATCTTCGATATCGATCCCGTGTTCGGCCATCAGCTGGTCGAAAGCATCTGCCTCCGCCTGTGGAATCTGCCGGAAGATCACCGATGGCGCATTCGCCGGCGCGGTATCCTTCAGCGTGCCGAGCAGGTTGGTCTGTATGACTGCAACCAGCGTCATCAATGAAAGACCAAGCCCCAGCGCAGGCGCAACCACCGGCGCGAGCGATCCCGGCCCGCCCAGATTCGAAAGCACCAGCCGCAGATACCCGCGCGCATTTTGTGCGCCTGCTTTCGCGATCCGCTTCACCAGCACCGCCGCGCCGACCAGCACGAGATACGCAATCGCCGCGCCGAACAGCAAGCCGATCGTCACCAGCGGCCGCGCCGATCCGATCAGTGAGACCAGCACGAGCAGCACAGCCGCAGCCGCCGCAACCGCCCGCTCGAACCCCGGCGTCGCGCCCATCTCGTCCCCGCCCTCGCGACGGAACAGGGCGGCAGGCCGCGTCGCCCGTGCGCGCCCAAGCGGCGGCGTCGCGAACACAATAGCGGCCAGCATGGTCAGCACGAACGCCTTGAGCAGCGGCACAGGAAAGATTGACAGCTCGCTCGGCAACGGAATCGCGCCGCCGGCGATCCATTGCAGCAGCCATGGCGAAGCAGCACCAAGCACAACGCCCATCAGCGCGCCCAACCCGGCGAGCACAGCAAGCTGCAACCCGTAAGCCGCGCGTATCGTTCCCGCATCAGCGCCCAGCGCTTTCAGCGCCGCAATCGAATCCAGCCGCGTTTCAAGAAATGACGACGTCGCCTGCGCCACGCCAACACCGCCCGCAACCAGAGCCGATATGCCGATCACGGTCATGAACGTGTTGAGCATGTCGAGCAGCGCCCGCAGCCCATCCACCGCATCGTCCGGTCCGCGATAGCGCAATCCGTCCGATTCCCATTTCGCGTTGAGATCAGCCTCGAACGTCGCTGCCGCTTCCGTCTTCAGCAACATGCGGTAAGCCGTGCGGAACAGCTGCCCCGGCTGCATCAGGCCGGCATCCCGCAGCGCATCGATCGAGATGATGGCGCGCGGCTCGAACATACCGGGCTCGCCGATCCTGTCGGGCTCGCGCACAAGCACAGCGCGCACTTGAACCTGAATGTCACCAAGCATCACGCCGTCGCCGACAGCAACGCCAAGATCTTTCAGCAGGCTCTCGCTTGCAGCGATCCCCCACGCATCACCCAGGCGCGCCAGCACATCGGCGATGGCGATATCCCTGTCGAACGTGAACGAGCCAACCAGCGGGAACGCGCCATCTATGCCGCGCACATCGATCTGCATCACCTTGCCAGAGCCGGAACCGGCGGCGCGCCCCATCAGATCAACCTGGGCCGCCTCGCTGACCGTGCCGCGCTCGTCCAGCCAGGCGCGCTCCTCAGCTGTCGCCGCGCGCTGCGCCAGCGTCACGGCCGCGTCGCCGCCCAGCAGCTCGCGCGACTGCCGGTCGAGCCCCACATTATAGGACGATGTTATCGAGCCCGCCGCGGCAATCGCCCACGCACCGAGCGCGAGGCACGCCAGAAAGATCCAGAACCCGCCCAGTCCGCCAGCTAGTTCGCGGCGCGCAATTCGTAGCCATGCGCGCGTTGGTGCATTTGTTTGGGGATCAGCCGGCATCAGCCATCGGTAGTCCCTGCTCCGGCAATTGTCATCCCGCGCGACGCGCACCATGGTCCGCCGCCTATGTGGGAGCCAAACATGAGATCAGTCTTCGCGGCGCTGGCCGTTCTGTGTGCAACCGGCTGCGCAACCGTTCCGGACCTGACGCCGAAAACAGGCATCCCCGTCGACGCCACAAGCGTCACGTACAAAGACCACACATTCACTGCTGGCGATCATGTCCGCATCAGACAGACCGCCGGACTGTTCAGGCCGAAAGACACCGGCAATGTGATCGACATCCGCGCCGAGACCGGCCGCACCGGCATCGTGCTCGGCGGCATGAAGCGCGCTGATCCCGCTGCCACCATGGAACCGATCGAGATTCTGCTCATCCGCTTCGATGCGCAGATGTGGCACGATACAACGTCGTCACAAGCCGAAGTGGAGCTGGCGCCTTTCGAGGCGACCATTCACGCCGACTACATGGAAGCCCTGCCCTCGCCCTCGAAGTAGGCGCTCAGCCGACAACCCGGCCATCGCGCATCTCGACAACCCGGTCCGCCCGCGCGGCAACCTCTGCGTCATGCGTGACGACCACCAGCGTCGCGTCACGCTCCCGAGCGATGGCGAACAGCATGTCGGCCACCATCGCGCCCGTCGCACGGTCGAGATTGCCCGTCGGTTCGTCAGCGAACACAATGCGCGGATTGCTCGCCAGCGCCCGGGCTACCGCCACCCGCTGACGCTCCCCGCCAGACAGCTGCCCCGGAAAGTGATCCATCCGCGAAGCAAGACCAACCGCCTCTAGCCCCGACTTCGCCAGCGCATCGACATCCTTCAGCCCGGCGATCTCCAGCGGCGCGCGCACATTGTCGAACGCATTCATCGTGCCCAGCAGATGGAAGGATTGAAACACCAGACTAACCCGGCCGCGCCGCAGCCGCGCCAGCGCATCCTCGCTCTTGCCTGCCAGTGGCTCGCCCAGCAGCGACACATCGCCTTTCGACACCCGCTCGATCCCGGTCGACACCGCAATCAGCGACGACTTGCCCGAGCCAGACGGCCCGACCACAGCCACGCTTTCGCCAGGCATCGCCCGAAACGACACGCCTTTAAGGATTTCCACCGGCCCGGAGGCCGCCGGCAAGGTCAGCCAGACATCATCGAGAACAAGCGCGGCGTCCAAGGTCATTCCCTTCAGGCGCGCGGAACCGCCTACCCGCGCTCGCGCTATTCATTCGAACCTAGATGCGGCTTTCAGCGAACCACGGCAAGATCAGAGACATGATGCGACGCCTTATGGTCATCATAGCCCTGCTACTCGCCGCCTGCGGCCAGCCATCGGCGCCGGTTGCCAACGCGCCCGCCGCCGGCGAAGGCTCCGGCATGACCCGCACGCATATCCCCACCATCGTCATGCTCGGCGACAGCCTGACCGCCGGTTATGACCTGAGCGACCAGGAAGCCCTGCCCGCTGTCGTGGAACGTCTCCTTGCCGCGCGTGGGGTCAAGGCGCACTTCGTCAACGCAGGCGTATCCGGCGACACGACCGCCGATGGCCTCAATCGCTATGACTGGAGCGTCGCGGGTACAAACGCTGATCTGCTGGTCATCGCACTGGGCGCCAACGACTTCCTCATGGGTCTGCCGCCCGAGCGCCCGAAGAAGAATCTCGCCGCCATCCTCGACCGCGCAAAAGCCGACGGCATCCCCGCCGCCCTCATCGGCGTCGCCATCCCCAGCGACGACGCAGATCCCCGCGATGCAGCGTACGCCGCCATCTATCCCGATCTCGCGAAGCAATATGGCGTCCCATACCAACCGAACTTCATGGCGCCCATAGCTGGCAAGTCAGGCCTGCTGATGGAGGACGGCCTTCACCCGACCGCGCGCGGCGTCGAAGCCATGGCCGAAAGTGTGGCCGAATTTCTTGCGCCCGTCATTGCCGCGCTGAACTAAAACCAGCTAATCGCGCTTCAATAGCGCGCTCATCAATCGACTTATGTCTGTCCGATCGGGATTTGAGATCGCCCCAAACTCACCCGACGAGTTAGCACCTTTCGGCAAATACGTTACGCCTGCAATCAGAATGAACCTGCGCACTTCTTCAAGAAGCGATTTTGCGGCTATCATGTTGACTGACGCCTGCAACCGGCTTTGCTTTTTCGTTCTGTCCGCGTGAGCGACCGTCGTGTCTCGGACTACCCTAGCCGCCAGAATTGTATTCTGATGCTCTCCGACATCGAATCTCATTGTGAACAATTGAAGTCGCTCCCACGGAGAGCGGCCAAGGCTTATTAGCGAGTCCAAGTGATAGTCTTTCAGCAATGCAATTTGTTGCGGAGCAAACGCAGAGCGCTGTTGCTCCAAGAATGCCAATAGATGCGGAACAGAATGCGTTGGCGACCGCCCACTATCAAACAGTGCCGATAGTCGTAGGTAAAAAAGAGAGCCTTCGTCCTGGAGCAGCTCGCGAAAGAAAGCTTCAAAAGGCGTATCGAGAAAAGCAGGAAGTCCCTCCACGATGCGATCAATGGCGTTAAGTGTCCTTTTGGTCTGCACATATAGCGCCCAAGTATAGCGAATGCGGTCGTGGATTTGTTCGATCCTGGCCTCCTCATTCGCCGTCATGGCGTCGCGCCTTTTTTGTTGGCCCAACCTCCACCCGCGCTCGACTGACGGATCTCCGCCAGAACATCTTTCGCCAGCAGCAATCCACGCGCACCCGGCACGATGAAGGCCGACCGCGCGAAAGCAGGCTCGGGAAAATCCATCGCCCGCAGCATAGTCGAGAAGAACGAGTTCGAATTCCGCCCGAAACCAAGAAAC
>JAUYSA010000157.1 GCA_030696545.1 Hyphomonadaceae bacterium | reverse complement strand
GCGCCACATCGCTTCCTTGCAGGAGACGATGCCGATCGGCTTGCTCAGTATATCCGAAAGATTGCCCGTGATCGGCTCAGATCCCGTCGTCGCCACGCAGGTGTCTGGCCCCGGCGCGAGGTTCCACTCGAACAGGGCGTGCCAACCGCCCAGGAAGAAGCTTACCGCAAACGTGAGCCCCAGCAGGATCGAAAACCCCGTCATCGTCCGTGGCCCGGCGCCGCGCCAGTTCAGGACGATGGCGACCAGCGCCACGCCGCAGGCTGCAAAATGCGCATAACGCTGCCACCAGCACATCTGACAGGGCGCAAGATGCAGCAGGGTTTCGAAGATGCCATAGGCCGCAGCCAGCATCCCCGCCGAGGCAAGCAGGGCGACCAGCGGCCATCTAACCCGATCAAACGGCAGCTTCTCCATAGGTATCAAGCTATCGGGGGGCAGATGGGCGACAATGCGACGAAACAGCAGTTCACCCGTACGGCAGCGCGGCGAAACGCCGTTGACGTTAGGTTCAATCACTTGCTCCTATCGTGTCGCCTTGTTGAGGTTTCATCTGGCCCGTCCCGTGCTACTCGCTTGGATCGGTCCGATTTTGTGCATTGCGGGACAGCCATCCGATGACTGACGCCACCACCGTTGCCGAGGCTCCTGCCGTTGCGCCGCACACGCCCAAGGCGAAAGGCCCCCTCGGCGCCCTCTATAACTGGGTGATCCGCCTCGCTGGCGGGAAAAGCGCCGAACCGGCGCTCTGGACCGTATCCTTTGCGGAAAGCTCGTTCTTCCCGATCCCGCCCGACGTGATGCTCGCCCCGATGTGCTTCGCCCGGCCGGAACGCTGGGCGCGTTATGCCTTGGGCTGCACAATAGCCTCCGTGGCCGGCGCCATGCTCGGTTACGCGATCGGCTTCTACCTGTTCGAGGCGGTCGGCGCGCACATTCTGAATTTCTTCGGCTATGGCGGCAAGGAAGAGGAATTCCGCACGGCTTACGCCACGGTGGGCGTCTGGATCATCCTGATCAAAGGCCTGACGCCGATCCCCTTCAAGCTGGTCACGATCGTCTCGGGCGCGGCGGGCATGGACCCACTGATGTTCATTGCGTCCTGTCTGGTCACGCGTGCGGCCAGATTCTTCCTGGTCGGGTGGCTGTTCCAGAAATTTGGCCCGACCCTGGCCCCGATCATCGAGAAGCGGGTCGGCCTCTTCATGCTGCTTTTCGTGGTGATCCTGATCGGCGGCTTCGCGGCGGCTGCGCTGATCCACTAAATTCGATCAAAATTTCTGCATCTCGTGAACCGGATATTTGCGATCTTGGGCGAGGCTCTGATCACGCGCCGGATGGTCCGCCGCGGCTTAGAGTTTCGGGTCGTCCCTATGCGCACCCTCCGCAACATCCGTTCTGTATCGCTCCGCGTTGCCCCGCATTGGGCAATGTGCGTGATCCTTGGCGCCTATTTCAGCATCCAGCTCATAAGCCCGGCCACGATCTCCAGCTGATAGACGGCCTCTTTAACTGGCCGCGCACCTGCGCTAACACCGCCCCTCGCGCTCGCGGGAGTGGCGGAATTGGCAGACGCAACGGACTCAAAATCCTGAGTGCCTCTCGCGGCCCATCACGAAAATCGACTCCGGATCAAGGCGTTGCGGCTCTCTGGACGAGTCCGGCCAGATCTCGAAGCCCGAAAAGCCACACATAGGCCAAGCCGGACTTCCGCTATCCGATCGATCGGGTTAGAACGCCCGCTCGTGCCGCTTTGGCGGAATTGGTAGACGCACCGCACTCAAAATGCGGCGACTTCGGTCGTTCCGGTTCGACTCCGGAAAGCGGCACGAGAACTGAGGCGCAATAGTCCCAGCGCCACCTTCCTGACGACCTCATCAGGCCAGTCCTGTCGGGCGTAGTTGAACCAGCCGCAGACGAGGCGCACGTTCTCAGGGGAGTATCCCTTCGAGCCGTCGATCCGGTCTGCGCTCGGAACGAGAGGGTTCCGGTGCGCACGCCCTCCGTACTCCATCGCCAGCGGTAGACCCGTGACCTCGCATACTCCCCTCGTCAGGCGTGGACTGAGCCAGTCGTAGGTCAGCGAGAACTCTAGGCCTCTGCCGCCAGCACTCGCCCGCCACGTGCGCATCAGGTGCGCCGACGCGGAGACCCCGTTGCTGTAGAGACGTGCGGCTATGATCTTGTCCCCGGCCTCCGGGTCCGGCCCGAGGGGCCGCGCAACAGGGCGGAGGCGTAGATACGGACCTCTTGGTCGGTCAGTTCGCCCTTCATCACGTTATAGGCCCAGCAGACCACTCGGACATTCTGCCTTGTGTAGCCAGCGCACGGGTCGATCTGATCGAGGCTGGGCCACCACGGGTTGCGGCCGGGACCGTCCCAATCTGGCAGAAGCGGGAGGCCGGTCATCGAGCATTGCATCGGCACCAGCAGTTCAGCGACTTGTTCTCGCGTGAGCTCGAAGCGCAGGCCGCGTTTCCGTGCGTTGCCGCGCGTGTTCTTGAATACGTGATAGGCGTAGTTCCTCACGCGGGCTCTCCGCGCCTTTTCACGCATCGCGGCAGCGTAGGCTGGGTCCGACCTGTATCTTCGCCCCTGCGCGCTAACCGGTCCTTGGTTTGCCTCGCAGCCCGCTTCAGAGGCCTTTTTGAGCTCCCAGCGCCGGTTTCGCAGGCTCTTCGGTGAGATACCCAGCTCTGCGCAAAGGCGTCCAGCCGCCTCCGGCGAGGCGGACTCTTCGTTCGCGATGCCTTCCCGGTGCAGGGCGGCCGCCAGGCGTTGGTGGGCTGTTTCCATAGCCCATGTTGCTGCGTTTTATGCTAGAAGGGGACCAGCGTTTGCTTTGCATGAGAATCGCAGGACCGCCGACGCCGTGCTGATGACCCCCGCGACGACACGGATCATGCTTCCGTATGGGAAGAACAAAGTCGGCACTGCTGAATCCTCATCGCACCCTTCTTGATCGTGTTTTAGGCTGAATAATCAGGGGCATAGGACGGATTTTACCTTCTCCCATGGTCAACCCAGTTGACGGTGACGAGGCGTGCAACACGAATCTTCTTGCTCATGTTAGGCGACGGGCAGAGATTGCTCTTGGGCAAGCCCTGTTGCCCGCCGCAGGTCAAACCCGATGAAGCGCCCGCCCGCCAAGATCACCCACGAGATCGTCCTCATCAAGCCAGCAGAGGCCGCCTTGCTTCTCCAAAAGAAGCGGCTGGAGCGGCGCCTGAACCCCCAGCAGGTCGAGGCCTTCGCCGAAGACATGAGAATGGGCCGCTGGCGCATGAACGGCGAGCCTGTCATCCTTGGCCAGAGCGGGCAAGTTCTCGACGGCGTTTTGCGTCTGGCGGCAGGCGTCCAAGCCAAGGTTCCCTTCCCCGCGTTGCTGGTCCGAGGCGTTGCAGACTCTGCATTCGACACGATCGATGCAGTGCGCAGCCGCACCGTTGGGGACATCCTGTCGATCAAGGACGAGGAGAACGGGCGCGCCCTTGCTGCGGCGCTGGCAGTCCTCTGGCGGTATGCGAATGACAACTACGCCGCTCCTGGGCGGAAGGTGACGGCCCAGCAGCGTCTCCAGATCCTGGCGAACAACCCGGATGTCCGGCTGAGCATGGCGCTGGCCGCCGACGCGTCTTCGTTCATGTCGCTCGGCGTGGTCGCTGCCATGCACTACCTGTTCTGGAAGCGCGACCCCGAGAAGGCCAACGAGTTTTTCCACGAGCTTGTAGATGAGGAAGTGGACGAGGGGCCCGCTTACCTCCTCCGGCGCCAGCTCCAGGCCCTCCAGGATACCAGGGGCATGAAGTCCCAAGGTCTGGTGATCGGCCTGTTCATCAAGGCGTGGGAGGCCTTCGTCGCCGGTGAGCCGATGAAGCAGCTCCGCTTCGTGCCCGGGACCGACAACCCGCCTCGTGTGAGTGGGATTGATGAAGACGCGCTGCGCACCGGCCTTGCTTCGGTGCCTGAGGCGGCGGCAGGCGGCCGGCGTCCACGCCTCAACGCCCGTGGCATCGAGGTGGAGATCGTCGACGTAGATCCGGCCATGGCCGAGATGCTGCTGGAGCGGAACGATCATAACCGGCCCATCTCCGGTATGGTGGTGAAGAAGTACGCCAGGGACATCAAGTCCGGGGCGTGGAAGCTCAACGGCCAGACTATCAAGGTCGCCAAGGACGGACGGCTGCTGGACGGCCAGCACCGGCTCCAGGCGGGCGTTCTTGCGAACAAGCCCTTTCCTGCGATGATCGTCAGGGGCCTCGATCCCTCGGTGTTCGAGACGTTCGACCTCGGGTCGAAGCGCGCCTTCGGCGATATTCTGCGGGATCTGGGCGAGACGAATACCAGCCTTCTTGCCGCGTGCCTCCGTCAGGTCTGGCTCTTCGAGAACGGGCTGCTCCAGTCTCGCGGAGCTGCTCCCACCAACGCCGAGTTGATGTCCACGCTGAAGGCGCACCCCGAGCTCCGTGACAGCGTGCGCAACGGTCAGAAGATCCGTGACATCACCGCGCCGACGCTCGTCATTGCGCTGCACTACTTCTTCCGCCGCGTGCACCCGAGGAAGGCTGACTTCTTCCTCAATCGCCTGACGGACGGCGCCGAGCTCCCGGCGCGCCACCCGATCCTGACCCTGCGCGACCAGCTCGTGCGCGCCAAGATCGACAAGAAGGTCAGCATTCCGGACGCTGAGCGCGCCGCATGGATCATCAAGGCATGGAACGCTTACCTTCAAGACCGGCCCGTGGCGACGCTGAAGTGGCAGCAGGTCGGCCCGCGCAAGGAGCCGTTTCCCGAGGTCCCGGGCCTCGTCCTACGCAAGCGCGCAGCGTGAGGGTGAGCGTCATGGCCAAGGGTTCCAAGCGCATCAAGTACGTCACCGTCCGGGTCACCGAGGAGCAGTGCGACGCGCTCGACCGGGCGGCCCAAGAGCGGCACTGCGACCGTTCTGAGTACGTCCGGTCGAAGCTGTTTGATGGGTGCATTCCCGAAAACAGCCCGCCTCCCACACCCGCCAACGACACGAAGTGAAAGGACACCTCACCATGACCAGGAAACGCGCGCCTTCGAGCGGCATCCGTCTCACCGCCGCCGACGCCGCCATAGTGAAGGGCATGCTCGCGCGCGGCGACCGTCAGCACGACATCGCCAGCTGGTTCGGCGTCAACGGCGGACGAATCGCCAACGTCGCCACTGGTGACAGCTTCCCGCACGTCGCGGCCGCGCCGACCTCTGATCTGCCTGCGCCCGGCCCGTACCTGAGCGGACAGTCTGCCCATGCCGCCGTCGCCGCGCTCGCGGAAGCACGGGCCGCGCTCGCGCAGGCGCAGCTCAGCATCCAGAGCAAGATCTAGCGAGAGGCCGCCATGTACCCGCAGGCAATGGAGTTCGCGAGGCTGTTCGGAGCGTTCGAGTACGCGATGAAGCGGGGCGGCCTCCACTGTAAGGGAACGAAGTGGAAGACCGGTAAACCCGCGGCCGCCGACTGGACGACGTTCGTCCTCATGCTGCCCGCCGACTTCTTCGCCAAGGCCAGCTTGCTCCCGCAGGCGCGGCATCTGATCGACCATCCGCCCCGGAAGCTGGTCATGGGTCCGGAAGACGGTCCGCCGGTTTGGGGAGACTTCCCCGCCGCCTCGACGGACGCCGCCAAGCTCGTCGATCACCTGAAAGACGTGCGGAACAACTTCTTCCACGGCGACAAGACGGCGACGGATCGAGACGTGGACCTTCTTGTCGCTGGAACTGCTGTGCTGATGCTCATGCGCTCGATGACGGTCGGGCAGGAAGCTCTCAAGGCGTTCCATGGGAAGCTCAATGAGATGGTCGGACCGATGCCGCTCGCAGCAGAATAGAGAAAGGGCGCGGATCGCTCCGCGCCCTCACACAGTTCTTCGCCTTGGCCGGATTAGACCGCCTTCATCGCGCTCACCACCTCCGCGGCGGGCTTGGTGATGAGAACCTCTTGGGCGCCGTCCAACACGATGAGAGTACGCGTGGCGGCCGCCGTGGGGTCGGGCCTCACGAGGACCACCCTATCGAGACGGATGAGGGCGGGGCCGCTGAGGCACGGCAGCTCAAGGAAGCCGATCATGCGCCAATCCCCCACGTCCTCGAAAACCCGCGGCGCCGCGCAATTCCCCACGCCACGTCGAAGACAGCGAGGTCGTGGCCGCTTTGCACGTTGATCTCTCTTCCGACCGTCTCGAAAAATGCATCCCCCATGTAGTCGTTGGGGTCACAGTAGAGATGCGTTCCACAGCAGTCCTTCTGCTTGGCATTCAGATTGTCGATCTCCGTCAAGTGCTCGCCAAGCTCGGCGCGGATGCGTTCGTGGAATTTCTCCGCGATCTTCACCGCAACGCCCCATCCCAAAAATTCGGTCATCTCAGTTCGCTCCCTTCCGCATCGGGACCGCTGTGCCCTTCTTGCGAAGAACACTCGCGACGGAGGCGATGGAGCGCGTCGTGGTGGCGGCGTCGGGATGGGCGGCGAGTACGAGTTCAACAATGTCGGCGTAACTCAACTTGGGATCGGCGAGCAGACGCCTCACCGAGTCGCTTATGGTGGCCGTCGGCGCGTGTTTCGCCTTCTCGGTGGCCTTCGGCTTACTCGTCTGCTTCGAGCGCTCACCGAGCTTCTCGATCTTCGCGATCAGCGCCGCCTTCGATGCCTTCCAAGATGTGAGGCGGTCCGATTTGGGGCACCGCTCGTTGTGGACCGCGAGCAGCTCGCCCGCAGTCATCTTCGTCATGTCCATGTGACTGTCTCCGTTGGTCGGCGCCGGGGTGGCGTCGATGAGGGAGAGCGTGTCGCGCATGCTGGCGCCCGCGAGCCGGGGGCGGGGACGACAAAATGCTACGAATGAAAAAGGCCGGGATCGCTCCCGGCCTTTTCCTGTCAGCGAATGATTCGGCGCTTACGGGCGCGCGGCCCTTACGGCGTTACATCGTCGCCCCGTTGTTGCGGGCGGCCCGCTTTTCTTGACGGAGCCTGCTTTCCGCGGCGGTGTTGCGCGCCCTCGCACGAGCACGAAACTCGGGGTCCGAATTGTACCTGCGCATGTAGACAGCGACACTGTGTTGGCTGCGAAGACGCCGCGCGCGTTCGAGGTCGCCGTCGGCCTTCCTGATCCAGCACAGGCAGTCGTTGGCGGAGTTGTAGGACACGCCCGTCGCGTTCTCGACCTTAGTGCCCGTGTCGGCGCCAGTGATGTAGGCGGCGTGTACGACGGAGAGCTGATCTGTCTTCTTCATGTCATTCACCGCTAGCCGGTGTGCCAGGACGCACTCGGGCGCGCTCGTTCCGGAGCCGGCGGGCCTCGGCGAGGTCGCCGTTCGCCTTCCTTATCCAGTGGAGGCAGCCCGAGACCACGGTCACCTTCACGCCCGTTGCCTTGGCGATCTCGGTCGGGCCCTCCAGGCCAGCCGCGAATGCGGCGTGGCACAGATCGAGGTTGTCGAACTGGCCGCTGTCCAGCAGGAACGTCAGGTCTTCCACGGACCCAGGCGTCCGCGCGTGCGGGCCGTCCGGTATCTCTCCGCGGTCGGAGCCGCACTCCGCCCTGGCGATCTGCAGGATGTCGAAGCAGTAGCCGCAGTCCAGCACGTAGCCGGCGCCGACGTGGTCTACCAGCACCGCCGCGATCATTGCGGGGCCATGGTCGACGAAGGTCTGATCGAAGGTCCGGAGTGCGGCCTGGAGCTGATCTGCCGCCGCAGCGAACGCGGACAGCTCGGCTGAGCTGGCGCCGCCGGGCAGGCCGACGTTCGCCAGCTGGCGCAGCGCCCACTCTTGAGTGTGGGCCGGGTAGTCGTTCGGCTGTTGGTAGCCACCCTTAGTTGCGTTCATGGCACATTTACTCCTATGTGCGACCACCGTGGACGGAAGTGTCCAAAGATGGGCCGGTAGACACCAGCCATGCCATGAGGTGTGCAATGCAGGGGCCGGACCGCCCGATGCGGCGGATGAATGTGACGATCCCGGAGGAGTTGGTAGAAGGGCTGGAGGACGCCGCCTCGGTGGCTGGCAGCTCGGTCAGCGACGTGGTGCGCGAGGCCGTGAGCCGGTTCCTGTTCGAGGGCCACTGGCTGGGCGTAGCGGAGGTCGCGCAGCGCGTGATCCTGAGTGGCGGCACGAACGATGAGGCGCTGGAGGCGGTTTTCCGCACTCACCCGGGCGCCGCGACGACCCTGCGGTCAATCAGCTGGTACAGGTCAAGGCTGCGCAAGGACAAGCCAGGCGTGCTGACGGACGCCGAAGTCAGGCGGGCGCGCGAGCGTGGCTCAGCGAAGCCTGCGAAGCGCAGATAGAAAAATGCCCCCGCCGCGGGGCCATGAGGACCGCAGCGGGGGCCAGGTTCCGCGCCGACGTGGCGTGCCCAAGGAGGGGCCGTTTGCGCGGTCTAGCTTGAAATGGTCGGCCCCGACGCAACCACTCGCCGGGGCCGCACGCCGCGGACCGGATGACGGTCAGCCTGCGGGTGTTCGGTGGAACCTGCTCCGCCGTAGGGAGACGAGTGTCCCTGGATTGGGCGGGTCCCGGCGCGCATCCGAACGCAAGGACCCGAGGGCGAGGCTACTCCACGCCTTTCTGATCTAGTCGAGGTACGCTGCGATCTGCTCGCCAGCGTCATGCGCACCATTCTGTCGCTCGGCCAGTTCCTCGGAGAGCGCGTAGGCTCGGCTGGCGACGGGATCATCGACCGCCAGGGCGTGCGCCTTGTTGACGTCGACGTTGTTGGCCTTCGCGATCTGGGCGACCCTGCTCTGGTAGAGGTCATCCGCTCGCTTTCTGATTACGCCGAAGCTCTCGGCGTGTTTGTTCACGCCCTCCTCCAGCTGCTCCAGCGTGTGCATCGCTGCGTCGGTGGCTTTCTGGTAGTCACTCATGGGGCTATTCCTTGCTTGACTGGCTCTGGGCCAGTTCGTTTTCCAGGTTCTCGACCTGCTGTCTGAGTTCGTCGGCCAGCTTTTGGTTGGCCTCGTTGATGATGATCGCCGCAAGTTCGGCTTCCAGTTCGTCGCGCCTTTGCTCCAAGGCCTTCACCTCTGCCTCAAGATCGACGTCGGTCTTCGATGCGGCGTCGATGAAGTCGTGGTGGTCTGCGGCCAGCGTGCCGCCGGTGACGCGCGGTGGGAGTTTTCCCGTCATGGCTCTACTCCGGGATCGCGGGCATCACGCGCCGCATGCTGTGGGCGAGCGCGAACCGCTTGTTGGCTGGCGTATGGGGCACCTGAGCCAGTTCCGCGAGCGATGGCGAGCTCTTCCATATTGCCCAGCGCGTGGCTGAATGCAGTGTGTTGCTGAGACGGGCCTTGTCATCGACGCCGGCGATGCGGAGAGCGCGGCTAAGGTCCGAGCCATGCTTGCGAAGGTCGGTCAGCGCCTTCTCGACCGCAACCAATGCGGCGTCCACGGCCGCGGCGGACTGAATGTAGGTGTCGGCTTCTCGCCTGGCGTCGCGAAGACCGCCAGCGATGATCGACGCCTGGAGCTTCTCGCGGGGATCAGCGGCTCTCTTCTCAAGGACGAGGAGGGCGTCTCCGAGGTCGCTGGCCTGCTCGATCAGTTCCCGGCGGCGGCGGCGCATGTCGTCGATGATCTCGTCGTCCACGCCGTCGGCGATCGCGATGGCGATTTCTTGATCTAGATTTTCGACGCCTGTCTCAGCGGCGTTGCCCCTGGCAGTCAGCTCTTTGATCCTGTCGGCCTTCATCGCTTTTTCCTCTATCGCGCGTCCGCTCGTGGGCGGGCGGGCATGGGTGCGTTCGAGGAGCAGCTTGTGGCGATCGATCAGCGTCGGAAACCCTCGGTCGAGAAACGATGGCAGGCCTCCCCTGGGAGTCCTTCGAGGACGCGGGCGTCCTCGGGCGCGACAGACTGCGGATCACATGCGCCCCGAAAGGCTCGGGAAGGCGAGTCGTACCAAGGCGTTAGGAAGCTACTCGGCCAAGGCCAGGCGTCAGGCCCTACCGGAGAGCACGTCCTCGATGAGCGCCGGGTCAGGACAGTGCGCGGAACGGTGACGTGGGTCGCGGCGCAGGGAGGATTTTTCAGCGTACAGAACGTCTGCGGAAGGAGCACGGAGGCCAGCTCGCTCGAACGCCCTTGCGACAGGAGCAGCCCATCCCCGGCCGAACTCCAGCGTTCCGGTGATGTGGAGCATGGCCCATACGACCCTGGCGATGTTCTCGCCCTGGGTGAGGTGGGGAAGAGGCGGCGCGTCCTTCACGGCCTCAGCCACCAAGGCATCCATGTCACTCATAGTAGGCTGTCTCCCTGACATACTGGACGGCGGCGCGCTGTTCTTCCTCCGACATGCCTGGATAGGGACCGCGCTCCAGCTGCGTGATGGCCCAGGCGTGGCTCTCTCGGTCCCGCCAGGGCAGTCGCTTCTCCGCGGGAAGTTTCCGCTCCATCTCCGCCAGTATCCCCTCGTCGTCGCACGCGTTGCCGAGCAGCACCCTGAAGCTCAGCGTCGTCGAGCGCCCTGGCGCACCTGGGTCGGCGATCGCGCACGCACCAACGCCACTGGGAAACTCGACCCTCACGAGTCGTCTCCGCGGTAGAGGTCCGAGCTGCCCTCGTATGCGGGCGTGGATCGGATGTACGCGTCCGCGTCGGCGACCAGGTTGTCGGCGCCCAGCGTGCGGGCCGCCAGGTCTCTCGCCTCGTGGTCGATCCAGGGGATGCGCCTTTCGGCTGGCAGGCGCCGGGCCATTTCGGCCACCAAACCATCGCGTGACTCCCTGGGGTCCGCCAGGAAGACCCTGGCTGGCAGAAGCGCAACGCCGCCTGGTGCGTCCGGGTCGCAGAACTGTTCCAGGATCACGCCGCCCAGGCTGAAGAACTTAAAGACGATACCGCTCATCCCACAGGCTCCCAGGTCGCATCCTGGATCGCTTCGGTGACTCTCGGCGCCGAGTCGTCAGGCCGAGCATCCGCGAAGACCAGGCGCGCGACACGCGGAGGGGCCGGAGGTGGCGGGGGAGGAGGCGGCAGGTTGACCTGAACAGCAGTGATCGGTGCGCCGTCCTCGGATGCGAGCAGCTTATCGAGAAGCTTCGACAGGATGCGCGCGTCGTAATCCACGACTCGGCGGATCGTTACGGCCTCCAGGTTCTCATCCAGGACCTGGTTGCCCTGGAGGTCCAGGAGCGGTTCCTCGATCACGCGGCCGGTGAGCACCACCGCCTTATCCATGATCTCCTGGGCGATGTGGCTGCGAGACTGGCGCTGGGCGTGCTCCCATTCTTGCCGAAAGTCGGGATCACGAACGGCGCGCTCGTAGAACGCCTGGCGGCTCAGCCCCACGGCTCTGGCGGCGCCGCTGGAATTGCCAGTCGAGCGGACGATCTCCAGGAAGCGGTCCACTACGTCGTCGCGCTCCCGCTCGATCACCGCGGGCAGTCTTCCAGTCGTCACGGCATTGATCTCCATCGGGCCCCTCGTCGGGCTCCGAGACTAGCCCCCTCCATCGCCTTGGATCGGAAGGGCATTTCGGGCCGGTAGGAGGGACATATGATCAGACGTCATGAGGGGCGATCTACGCGCGCATATGCGCGAGGCCGTCTCACACTCTCGACTCAGATTGGCGCGTGTTCTCGGCGCCGTAACCCAGCGTTGCAAGGCTCCCTGCAAGGTTCGCCAGGCTGCGTCCCCTCGGCGGGAAAGTGCTTCAGTGATCGGACTGGGTTCCAGCTAGCACTGCGCAACGCCTTGGTTCTGAAGCGAAAGTGCTCCAGGGCTCCAGGGCTCGCCGGTTTCGAGTTCCGTATACGGACGAACAACACAGCGCCTACCCAGTCGTACCAGCTGCTGCAGTCTCTTCTTCATGCATAAAAACAAATACTATTGAGCACTATGAGCACTGTGAGAACTTTGCCTAGGAAACGCTGAGCTTTTTCAGTGACTGGGCACAGTGCTCAATCCGGAACGGTCCGCCACCGAGCACTGTGAGCCGATCAGCTGTCCCACTCATCGTCCTCGGGCGGCGCCTCGAAGACCGTGAGGCCGGGCAGCCGCCGCCGCCACTCCTGTCGTGCCTGCTCCAGGGTCGGCGGTCGCCACGTCACCACCCCGTTCGACTTCCTGCTCTGCCAGCCGAACTCCTCCAGCATGTTCTTGACGGTCAGCACACCTGGGACCGGCGAGCGGAGCTTCGACCAGTGGGCCTCGACGTTCTCCATGACGGAGGTGGGGTCGAGCCGAGGCGGGTCGTGTGCTTCCACCTGCGACCAGTCCTGCTTCAGCTCCCAGTCGGTACGGCGAAGCTGCTTCTGGTCCTTCGTGCTCGGGTATCCGGGAAGGACGCCCAGCTCGGTGGCAGACAGCAGCCAGCGTTGGAGCGGATCGAGGCTGTGCACCTTCTGCTCCGACATGCCCTCCGTCTCCGGTACGGCAGAGCGCGGATGGAAGCGACCGAGGTCCATCGCCATCAGGTGGCGGAGGAAGGCCGCCCTGCCGCCGTCTCTGATCTCGTCGTGCACGGCGTTCCAGTAGAGCCGGTTCGGATGGTCCGCCGGGGCGCTGTCGGGTACCTTCCTTTCACTGGAGACATTGAGCACGAAGAAGCGGCGCTCGCCCTCCAGCGATGCCGGGACGGCCCACTTCTCGTTCGTCGCCATCATGAGGCTGATGCGGTTGCGCGCCCTCACCATGTCCACACCCTTGGCCTCGCGCATGACCTCCCTGTCGGTGATGATCTTCTTGAGCGTGCCCTCGTGGGTCTTGTTGCCGCCCCAGAATATCTCGTCGCCGAAGAGGAAGCAGACGGTCGCGAGATGGCCCGAGAACCGACCCGCGATCTGTTCCACCGAGCTCAGCACCAGGCCGTGCGATCCGAAGATCTTCGCCAGCGACTCGCCGAGCGTCGTCTTGCCCACGCCCTTCGCGCCCTTGAAGACCACCGCGACCTCGTTCGGCTCGCCGGGGTTCTGTACCTTCCAGGCCATCCACCGCATCAGGTAGTCGTAGTGCTCCTGCACGCCCGAGCAGAGCACGTCGCGGATCATCTCCAGCATGAGCCGGCACTCGCCGCTCTCACCGCGATCCACGCCCCATCCGGTCCAGAGGTTGAGGCTGCCCGGCACCTCGCGGTCGGGGACGAACACCACGTCCTCCGCCTGGCGCCGATGGCCCCAGTCGAGCCACGCCTTTGCGAGGGGCGTGGTCTCGGTGACCGTCTCGCCCTTCTTGTTCTTCGCAGGCTTCTCGATCTTGCGGTTGGACAGGTACGCCTCGAAGTCCGGCTTCGCCAGCGACTTCCAGAAGCGGCGTCCCGGCTCCTCGGGGTCATCCGCCAGCCACATGATCCGGAAGCGACCAGCGTTGAGCACGGCCCAGAACTTCTCGTTCATGCCGGTGAGCGGTCCCTGAGGCAGCTCTCCGCCCGACGGCTCATCGGCCATGGCCGGATCGTCGTCCCCGAAGTCCTCTGCGGCGGTAGAGGGGATCAGATCGCCCCTTCCCACGTCGCACAGGAACTTGTTGAGTGACTTATAGGTGACGGTGGCACCGTCCCGCTTCGCGTGCAGCGAGTCCCAGCGCCGACCGATGATCCAGGCGTCGTCCTGATACACCGGGTCCTTGGTAGACCATTCGATGAACTCCTCGCGTGCGGCGCCGGCGGATGCATGGTGGCACGCCATCATCAGCTTGAGCCACTTGTCGTGCTCGCCGAAGTCGCCCGGGTCGAGGCCTTCGAGCATGGCCGCGATGAGCTCTTGGTCGTACTGGCCGCCTTCGGTGACAGCTGCGCTCGTGGTCGTCCGGACGATGGCGTCGAGCAGATGTTTCGGCGCCTGATCGGGCGATCCAATGTCGTTGAAGTCCTCGACCAGTACGTAGATTTTGCCATTAGGATGGACCGAGCCCGGCGCCACGACCTGTTGGCCTTTCGTCTTGAACTCCACGCCAGGGTAGTTCTCCAGGCTGCCGAGTACTGCCACGTCGGCTGGCTTCGCCATGTAGATGTGCAGCCCGCCGCCGCCCGTCTCGACTTGCGGGAAGTCGTCGGGGTTGAGGCCATGCCACAGCACGAACTCAACGAAAGCATTTATCGCGGGGTCGGAGTATTCGCCGGTGTCGGCGCGCGGGTCCCAGTCGAGGACGACTTGCTCGGCGGTTAGCCGGACGCCGACGTTTGAGTTGGTGTGCTCCGCACGCTCGACGACCTTCAGGGTGTCGTAGGGCCGGGTGGTCCAGCTGGCGTCGAGCGGCCGTTTGCCGTCATCGCGCTTGCGACCCTTGGCGTCGGTGCTCTTCGCGTCCCAGCTGTGAAGAGGGATGAGCTGCAGGCCCGCGTCCGCCAGGCGGCGCAGTTGCTTGGTGTCGATGTCCATGGCTCAGCCGCGCTCGCTGCGTGCGGCGAGCCATGCCTCGACCTGTTTCATTGACCAGAGGTAGTTGCTCGCCCTCTTGCCGAGGGGAGGCGGCGTCTGGCCGCGAGCGTTGGCCCTGTAGGACCGGAAGGTGTTGTAAGTGATGCCCATCAGCGCGGCCACGGTCGGCGCGAGGATGATGTCGGCTTCGTTCGAGGGCGTACCTGCGACGCCCGTCTCGTTATGTTCGGTCATGGTTCCCGCCCTCCATAGGCGGTGATGGGATGATGCTCTTCCTAATCTCCTGTCTGTGAACCACACGCTGACGCTGCGAACGCCAGCAAACCATGTGCCAACCTGAGATTAGGTCGCCCGCCCGTTGAGGTCGGGCGGCCGACTCTCACAGCATGCCAAGGTGTTTCGCCCCGGGATGCCAGCAATGCTCGCGGGCCGGGAAACGATGGCTCAGTGATCCGTCTCGGCGTCCGCCAACACGCGGGCCCACTCCACGCCATCCGGGCCGATGTGGGCCAGGTCGCGCGCGTCCGCCCATTTCACGAAGTCCCGGGCGTTGGCGTAGAGGTCCGATGACGGCGCGTAGAAGACACCGAAGCAGCCGCCCAGCACCTCGTCCGTGAGCCAGTGCCGCTCGCCGCTTTCCAGCCCGATCTCCCTCGCGGCCTCGTGCGCTGCGACCACATTGTTCTCGCCACGGGCCATTCGGGCGTAGGTCTGGGTGACCAGCGCCACGAAGGCATTTTTATCGGGAAGGCTCCAGTCGTTGGGATGATTGGGAGGCCTTGTCGCTGACGTTTTCATTGCAGGGGCTCCACACGCTTGGCCTGCATGAAGCTTCTGAGGTCCGAGATCGCGTAGAACACCGAGCGACCCCGCTTCGTATAGGCCGGGCCGCCGGTGCGGTCGCTGCGCCAGTTCTCCAGCTGCTTTGCCGAGATGCCGGTGAAGCGCGAGGCGCCATCGGTGTCGAGGTACTCCACTGGTCGCGACTGCGACTCCAGCATTTGCTCGATGCGATCGAGCCGATCCAGAACTTCCTGCACGTCCAACTCCTGATGCGATTGCAGGCATCAGGATGCGTGCTGGCGAGGATCGCGCAAACCAGCATTTGGACCCGGAGGGACCGCACGGGGCAAACGATGGCGTCTCGTCAGCTGGTCGCACGGCATGAAAGGACATGGGCCAGACCGTGACGACCATTGAAGCGCTGCTACCGCATTTGGAGGGAGTGAAGACAGCGCGCGAGCTGGGCGCTCGCGTGATCGCGTTCGTTCCGACATCGCAATCGCGACGTTCGCCCCACTTCGGCTTAAGGCAGCAACTTGCAAAAGCAGCTCGGGATCATCTCGGCTTCGAGTGGAGCGACAAGCATGTCTATAACTGGCTTGCCCCGGCGCTCCACACAGAAGACTGGCAAACTAAGAGTCAAGAAGCAGGCCGTCGCTGGAAGCGGGCGAACGCAGAGCAAGTCAGCAAGATCAACCGTCGCTGGGCTGAAGCAAACGCAGAGAGAATTTTCGAGAAGGATAGACGCTGGTATGAGGCGAACCGCTGCCGTGTACTCGAAGCGGCCCGCCAATATCAACTTGACCATCCGGAGCGGGGCCGCGAACGAATGCAGCGTTGGCGCGCGGCTGATCCCGAAGGAGCGAAGAGAAAAGCGAACACCTACCAGAACAATCGATATGCCAACGATCCGATTTTCAAGGTTCGAAAGGTCGTGTCCGGGCGTATCAAACAGGCCCTCAAGTGCGCTGTCGGCTCGCCCGGCAAATCGAGAACAACAATCGAACTTCTCGGCTGCTCTGCCGAGCAGTACCGCACCTATCTTGAGAGCCTATTCGATCCGAACATGACGTGGGAAAATTGGGGTGAGATGTGGGAGATCGACCACATCGTGCCTATCGCAGCGCATGACCTCTCCTCGGACAAGGGACAGCAAGCGGCATTCCACTACTCCAACACCGTCCCCCTTTCGAAGGCCATGAACCGCATCAAAGGGTCGCTTCACGATGGCAAGCGCCACCGTCATGCAGACCGGCGGTAGCTCACAAGCTTCGCGCAGACCTTCTCCTGCATCTCCGCCATGTGCCCGATCATGTTGTGACGCGTGATGTAGTTGAACGAGACGTGGGGGTTAGCGTGGTTCATCAGGAGGGTGATGGTCTGGAAGTCGATGCCCGCTTCCAGAGCGTAGCACCGGTAGGTGTGCCTCATCGCGTGCGGCGCCCATCCGAACTCGTCCGTCCTCCTCATTTGCTCGATGTACCCTGACTTGCTCACGGCCGAGGCGAAGACGTACTCGCTCTCGAAAGGCTTCGTCAGTTCGCGCACCTCTTCCAGCGCCTGCAGGAACAGGCGCGGCAGCGGGAGCTTGAACGCCTTCGACGGGCCGCCCTTCGGCGACGGCAAGGTAACAATACCGTCCGCGTCGATATGCGCCCACTTCATGCTGCGCGCGTCATGACATCTCAGCCCCGTCGTCAGCATCAGGAGCCAGCAGGCTCGCCTCACGCGGTCGCTCATGGCGTCGAGGCGGCGCCACAGCTCGGGCATGTCGTCGGGGGCCACCGACCAGTCTCGCGGGCGCTCCTCGTTCAGCCGCACGGCGCGGGAGACGGGATTGGCCGGCAAATCCACCGTCCTCGCCACGTCGTTGAGTAGAAGTTTGAGAGTGCGCATGCTGCCATTGGCGCAGGCAGGGCCGTTCTTTTTCGTTATGCGCTCGTGCAGCGCACGGACCTGCTCGCGGTCGATGCGGTCCACCGGCAGCTTGCGCAGGCTCGACAGAGGCCCTTGCACCTTCTCGGCGTACCAGTCGCGAGTACGAGGCTGCAGCGATGCACCGCGGCTGTCGAGATATCGTTGAAGCGCCTCGTCCAGCGTCGGAACCGTCGACTTTGGCTTGCGGGGATCGACGCCTTGCCGGGCTTTCTGCTTTAGGTCGATCGCCCGCGTCCTTGCGGTCTTCAGGCTCACCTCGTCCGTGCGCCCGATCATCGAGGAGAAGTACCGACCCGTCCCGTCGTTCAGGAAGCCTACCAGCTTGAAGCTGGCGCTCTTCTTGCCCACCACGATGCGGAGGCCCGAGACTTGGTCGTCGTAGACCTGTTTGCCAGGCGCGCACTCGTCCATCACCCTGTCCACCAGGGCCTGCGTAATTTTCGTTGTCACTGAAGTTCTCCAAAGGCCAAGCTCCAGGCCCGACCGCAGTCGGGAGCCAGAGGGAGCACAGAGGAGATTTTGTCTTGAAAACTAAGGGTCGTAAGCCACGATTTGGGCTCGGGAGGAGTCGGCAGGACTCAGATTTTGTGACTCAAAATCCGTCGTCCTAACGGATTTGTGGGTTCGACCCCCACCTCCCGCACCAGCGTCAGTCGATAAACGAGATGACGCTCAACTGCGTTATTTCACCCGTGCCGGTATCGACCAGCGTGGTGCGCTCCATCGCACCCACATCTTCGCCCCGCTGTGCGGCTTCAATTTGGCCCGTGTCTGCGGTGAAAATCGAGACCAGAGCCCCGAGGCTGGCGGCGCCGAGAAGGATGGCGTTCATGGCAGGTGCTCCCATATTGGTTCGGGTTTCTAACCCATGAACCGCACCGGCGTTCCAGGCTAACCTGCGGCAAGGACTTCCCTGGCGACCCGCTCGCCTGATTCAACCGCGCCGTTCATGAAGCCCTGGCTTCCGGCGCTGGTGTGCTCGCCCGCGAAGAACAGGCGGTTGTTGAGTTCAGCCCGCGCCGCATGATCCGCGAAGCTGGTGTACTGCCCCGCCAGCGGCCCGGCATAACTCGCCTTGGTGTGCGGATGGTTCGGCCAGAAGAAGCTCGCCCGGATGCGCGTGTTCAGCGCCGACGCCAGATCCGGCGACAGTGATGCGAGCGAAGACTCAAGCGTGCCCAGCACGGCAGATTCCTCGGTCTTTGCTGCAGCACCAGTGATAAAGTTGGTCAGCACGCCGCCCGCGCCTTCCTGTCCGGCGCTGGTGTCCCACACGACCTGGAATCCGCGGTCGGAATAGATCGTGCCTGTCAGCGGCGAATTGATGCCTAGCAGCTGCCCAGTCCAGGGCCGCGACGTGGTTCCGACCATCAGCTTGGAGTTCACGCCATAGCCGAGCTCGTTGATCACCTTCATCTTGTCAGCTGACAGACCCAGTCCGCCCAGTCCTTTTACTTCGCGTAACCGCGTGAAGGGCAGGGCCAGAACCACGCGCTTGAAGTTGCGTTCGACCGGCGGCCTGGTCTCGTTCCTGAACGTCAGACGGAAGCCGTCACCTTCATACGCGATGTTCGCAAGCTCGTGGCGCAGGTTGATCTGCACGCGCTCCGCCAGCGGAGCGACTGACAGACGCGAGACCAGCGTATCCGGCAGGGTGCTCGATCCGCCGGCAATGCGATGTGCTTCATCGCTGTCGCCGAAAATGGCGAATTCGCCCGTCGCTTCCGTACCGATGAGGTCGACGAGGTTCAGCGACGATTGCTGGTCAACCGGAATGCCGTACTCCGCGTGATAGGCCAGTGCGAGAAGATCGATCACCCAGCGCTCGGTGGAGCTGGCAAGACTCTCGAGATATTGCGACAGCGGCAGCGCATCGAGTTCCAGCGCCCGAGCCGTCCAGTTGTCATCAGCGTCGAGCAGGGAGGCCTGATCGGCAGCGATCCGCGCCGCTACCGGAAGGAAGGCGCCTGTCTGTGCGGCGGGATCAAGCAGGTCGCCCGCCAGCCTTGGCTTGCCGCCGACATCGTAGATATCGCTTGCGGCGCTGCCTTCCGGGCGCAGCCGCTGGATGGTGATGCCCAGTTCTTCGCACAGCTTGATCAGCTCGGCATGGCCCGAATCCACCAGCTCGCCGCCCAGCTCGCAGAACTGCCCCTCGGGCGTGAAGTCGCGCAGCGTGAACATGCGTCCGCCGGTGCGTCCGCTGCTTTCAAAAATCTCGCAAGCGATGCCCGCATTGGCGAGCCGCCAAGCCGTCACCAGTCCAGCCGTTCCGCTGCCGACAATGGCCACCGCGTCAGGCGTGCCCGGCTCCGATTGCTCGCGGGGCGTACAGGCCGCCGCCGCTGTCATCAGCGCCAGCATCGAGCGGCGTGAAATGGCGCGGGGGCCCGGCGGCGGTGCGTCAGGAAGCGCTGCACGCGCGCTCGCGATTGCAAGCCGGATACGCCCGAACAGCTGGGTATGCGCCATCAATCCCTCCCCGGAATGAGGAACGATGTATGGCAGACCGGACTCGGGAAACAAGCGCGGGATTAGACGCCCGGTCGAAAACCGGCGGGCAAAAAACAAGAAGGGCCGCGCGGCGTTGCCGGCGGCCCTTCCCGTCATTGAGCGGGGCAAGGCCCCTTGGCTTCAATAGATCGCCATCCCGTTGTGGAGGCGATCCAGAGCCCGATCAGGCGATGCTGCGAACGAAGGTTGCTCCGAACGACAGATCGCTGGTCAAGGCAAAGCCCCGGCTCTTAATGACTGACATTGGATCACCTCCTTTCGCTGATTGACGATGGAGATGAGAGTGGGGGTGGTTTTCGCGTTGCGCAAGAGGCGGTCTGTAGAGCCAGATCAGCCGGGGTTTATCGCCCTGATCGCCAGCTCGGTTCGTCCGTCCACCAGAACGATCCGGCCATCGACGCTGGCGTAGTATTGTCCCGGCGGCGGGGCAGGCAGCGAAAGCTCGCGGAAGTCGCGAACAACGCTTGCCGATGTGGGCGATATGCGGCGGACGGGCAGGCCTGTATCAGGCAAGGGGCGGGGTCCCGCCGGCACATCGGCTGTGGGGTCAGTCGGTTGCACGGGCAGGATGCTGGTCACGAGCTGTGACGCTTCATCCACGAGAACAAAACGTCCCTCGACGCGGGCATAGTATTTTCCCGGCGGCGCAGGCGGCAGGATGTAGCGCTCGATGTCGGTCACAACCAGACTGGAGTTTGGCGGGATACGCGCATTCAGCAGGGCCGCGTTGGCGAGATCGCGCTCGCGCTGCACGCGCTGCCGGTCGCGGTCGAGTTCAAGCAGGCGTTCCTCACGGGTGCGGTCGTACTGCAATCCGCGAAGCGCGCGCTCCGCCTCGCTGACGCCCGACCCGGGCAGAGCGGACCGTGTCATGTCACGCTGGCGGTTGGTTTCGAGATTGTCGAACTCGCGCTGCTCGACCATCTGCTGCTGCTTTTCCAGCGCCTCGAAGCGCGGCAAGGGCTCGCTCACCTGAGCAAGGGCAGGCGAGGCCAGGGCCACAAAGCTAGCAATGACAATCGAGCGGATCATTCTCCCTATATAGTATGTCCCGAGCCTGTGGTCATGAAGCTGCATCAGTCACCGGGCCAATGCTCACGAGCAGATTGTCGAAAAGCCCATGTCGAAGTGGAGGTGGTCGGCGTGAAGTTTGTTGTAATCTGGGCTAAGCGTCGTTGAGAAAAGCCTGCAGCCCTCGTCGCGCACTTCCTTCAGGAAGCGCCCCTCGCTTGTATCCTTGCCGAAGGCGTCCTTGATCATCACACGCGTTCCGTCGGCCAACCGGAAGCCAGAGATATCGACCGCGTCGCCCGTGGCGTGCTGGCTCCACCGGCCCTCACTCGCGCTGTTCACCCGCCGGCAGGAATAAGATCCCATGGTTTCGATACGGTCGATCTTCTGGCCCAGAATGCGCTCCGCGGCCGGGATCACGACATGGCGCTCCCAGACGTGCAGCGAAGCCGCGAGACGGCAGCTCATCGACAGGGTGCTGGAATAAGGGGTCAGTGACTGGTCGAGTGTGAGGGCGTTGTGCAGTCCGCACCGGGGCTGCGGGCCTTCGCGATCAACACGGGTGTATTTTACGCCAGCCTCATCCAGCAGCTGGAAGCACAGCGCCGGGTCCTTGGCGAGGCGATCCAGCTTGAAGCCAGTGGCAAGCCCCGGCCGTTCGGCGAGTTCAAGAGGCTTGAACGGGTTGTCCTGCGCGGGCGTTAGCCAGTTGAAGAGCCACCACCCCCATACCGCCATGAGCACGGTGACAATGCCCATGCCGACAAGCTTGCGAACATGCCTGTTCGGATGGATCCACTCCGCCATCCCCACTTAACGCATGAGGCAGCATGTCGTTTCGTGCCGGAATTGGCGAGAAAGAGCCTAGTTCCGCGCGCGTTTCGTGGATTTGGCGACAGTGTTGCGATCGGCGATCCGGGTCTTGAGCCCATCGATGAAGGTTTGGAGGCCGAACTCGAAACTCTCGTCGCCCGTGCCGACAATGCCGGCTGCTCCAATGGGGGACTGCTCCTGCATGGCCGCGCCGATAGCGAAGCGACGAAGCGTCTGCATCGTCAGCCGTGCTTCCATGTCGGCAAGGCCGGAACGCATCAGCGTCTTCACATTGTCCTCGAACGGGATGCGGGTGTTCGGGGCCCGTGGCCGAGGGCGGGCCATGACTTGTGCGCCATCGCGGCGGGAAAGAGCGGTGCGGCGGATCGAACGCGCGCCATCGGCCAGCCATTCAAGCGCGTCGAAATCGGGATCGCTGGTGTCGCCGAGTTGCAGGCATTCCTCGAACATAACGCCCGACATCTCGTTGAGCAGTTCGCCCTTGTCCTTGAAGTGCCAATAGAGCGACGCGCTCTTGATGCCGAGTTCCGCCGCCAGCCGGCGCGTCGACAGCCCGTCGATCCCGACCTCATCCAGCAGGCGCAAGGCGGTTCTCACGATGGTCGCGCGGTCGAGGTGTCCCTTCTCGCGCACGCCTTCCACCACGTCTGACGAGATGTCTGAATGCATCATGCGGTATATCCCTATCAGCGGTAGCGCTTGCGGAAGGCACAAGAAAAAGCGCCTTTGGAGCGCTTTATCCTTGGGCGAAGGTTACGCCGCGTCCCCCGCTCTCAAGAACTCACAAGCTGCTGAGGAATACACCGACCTCTCGCCAGGGCTTGATCGACCAATAGGAGGTCGCAAGTCCCGATGGGGAAGGCAGCACGAAGATCGTTGGCTCGCCGGCATCGGCGAAAGACTGCCGACCCGGCTGGATTTTTCCGGTGGCGCGGCCGAGCCAGAGGCTGGCGGCGGTCTTGCTGGTGAAGGCGAGCGCGCGGGGTTTCAGCCGCTTCACTTTCCGGGTGAAGCTGGCGACGTCGAAATGTTCCTTCGCGATCTGACTGTCGACGCCCCAGCTGACCTTGCAGAAATCCGTCAACCCGATGCCGAGATCGAGCATCAGCGGGTATTCGTGTGGCGCGAGCAGTCGCGGTGTTATCCCGGCCTGATGCACGGCACGCCAGAAGCGATTGCCCGGATGCGCATAATAAGCGCGCTCGGCCGCCGAGCGTGGCCCTGCCGCCGTGCCGACAAACCAGAGTTTCAGATCAGGCGCGAGCCGGTCCGGAAGAATGTGGGTTTTTGCCGCCTGCGGCATCAGTTGGTTTCGCCCATGCTGCCGCCGTTGCGGACGACCTCGGGCAAGGTTGCGGCCTGCTCTGGCGAGAGGCGATCGATCGGCGTCAGCCAGGTGTGGATGGTGAAGACAACCGCAGCGCTTGATCCAAGCCGGCGCAATGTCTGGCGTTCGACGCGCACCCATACAGGCTTGTCGCGATCAAACGGCCGCCGTTCATGCTCCAGCCGTGGCTGGAACAGCTCCGGATCGTTGTAGCAGAGCAGGTTCGCACGCCAGACGGCCTGATCCGGCTGCAGCATGGCGAATACGCGATCCACGCGCTTTCCCATCCCTTCGTCGTAGCGATCGACGGGCTGATGGATGCCCATCATGCCGCGACCGACCTTCTGGCCAAGGGTCCAGCTCGCGGGGAAGCACAGTACGCCAGATGTCAGCGTGTAGCCGTCGGAGCCGGGCTGCAGGATCAGCATGTCCTCCTGCACAAGCCTCGCTGCTGTCACCAACGGCCGGTTCGCATTGATCGCTATGGCGACGCCGTCCGGGCGCACGATCGTGTCGCCTGTGCGCGCATAGTCACGGTCAGTATCGATCCACGCGAGTACAGCATCGAGCAGATCGCTTTCGGCCTTGTCTGGTTCGGCTGGCCCGGCCAGAACCTCGCTCGCGCGCTCGGCAAGCAAGGCATCGCGATAGGCCATCTGGCCGCTAAATGCGTCATCGCGCTGAAGCCACTCGCCCGGTTGCACCGGCTGCAGACCGGGCAGGCGAGCAGCGAGCGGGTCCATCCAGGGAGCGACGCCCAAATGCGACTGGCAGATTTCTGGGGTCCTGTTCACGCGCTTCCCTCCCGCCAAAGGCGATCGAAGTCAACGAAGCGCCCGGCGGCCTAGAACCGTTTGAACAGTTTGGGCGCCTGGGTGGCGCTGGCCTTGGCCACAAGTTGTCCTGCTGGATCGAAAAGCTCAGCTTCGATGAAGCAGGTTGCCTTGCCCCATTTCAGGATACGCGCTTCCGCACTCGCCTTGCCCACGAACAACGGGCGCAGGAAAGACACTTTCATCTCGAGTGTTGGAGCGTTCATGGTGACGTTGGAGGCGATGATCGCTGTCGTGCTCATCGCTTCATCCAGCATCGCTGCGATGAAACCACCCTGGATCGCCCCCGTGGGATTGGCGAAATCTTGCCGCGCCTCGAACTCAAAGCCAGCGGTCATCTTCGCCTGATCAACATGCGTCAGACGCATCCCCACCGTTTCGGTGCAGGGGGGCCGCTTTTTGGATCTGGCGAAGCGCGCCAGCATCTCCTCGTCCGTCAGGCGAGGTGGTTCGACTTTGCTGTCTTCGGAGCTCACTTGCGCCTGAAGGCGTCTAGCGAAACGACCGTGCCTTCGGCGGGCTCGGGCGCCACCGGGGGCGGCGCGGCTGCGGGTGTTTCCGCACTAACGCCACCGATAACCGAGGGCAGCCCCTCGGGAACTGCAGCATCCGTATCGAACTGCATTCCGAAGTTCACCGACGGATCAAAGAAGCGGCTGACCGCCATAAACGGGATGCGCATGTGTTGCGGCACGCCCGAAAACTTCAGGATGATCTCGAAATGATCGTCAGCGACTTCAAAGTCCCAGTACTGATGCTGGATCACGATCGTCATCTCGTCAGGGAAGCGATCCTTCAGATGATCAGCCATCTGCACACCCTGCATACGTGTGCGGAAGGTGACGTAGAAATGATGGTCGCCGGGCAGGCGATCCATTTTCGACGCGTTTTGCAGCACGGCGCGCACGACGCCACGCGCCGCCGCCTGCGTGAGGGCGTTATAGCCGATATGATCCGTGGGGGATCCCGGTGTCCGGTCCAACATAGCCCTCCCTCGCCTTGCCCTGAGAGCTAAGGCCTCATGCAAGATGGGTAAATTAGGTTCAAGCCGGAGGCGAACCGATTTTCGGCGCCTCGTTGCGTTGAACGATAACGCTCAACTACTCGCTTTGGGCAAGGGCAGTACAGAACAATTCATTTTGTCGCACGTGAAACAGCCTTATCGTCAGGCCCATGACACGTCCTCCGAAGTCTTATCGTTCAAAGAAGCTTGGGGAGCGCGAGCTTTCCCCAGAGACATTGATGATGGGCTATGGCTACGCACCCAGCATGTCTGAGGGCGCGCTTAAGCCGCCGCTTTTCCAGACATCCACCTTCGTCTTCCGTAACGCCGAAGAAGGAAAAGCTTCCTTCGAGCTTGCCTATGGTCTTCGTGAGAAGAAGCGCGATGAAGAGATGCATCTCATCTATTCGCGCATCAACAACCCCAATCTTGAGGTTCTGGAAGATCGGCTTGCTGTCTGGGATGGCGCAGAGAAGGCTCTGGCCTTTGCTTCCGGAATGGCGGCGATCTCCACAACGCTGATGACGTTCCTTCGGCCGGGCGACAGCTTCGTCTTCTCGGAGCCTGTCTATGGCGGAACGGAATTTCTGGTTCACACCATCCTTCCGCAGTTTGGAGCGCAGGGCGTCGGCTTCATGGCGGAAGGCGGGGAGACAGGCTTCCGCGAGGCAGCGAAACAGGCGGCGGCGCTGGCGGCCAAGAGTGGCGGCAAGGTTGGGGCGATCTATGTCGAGACACCGGCCAACCCCACCAACGGGTTGGTCGACATTGCCGTAGCGCGCGAGATATCGGAAAGCCTGAAAGGCCCCGCAGGCCGCCCGCCCGTGATCGTCGATAACACCTTCCTCGGCCCGCTGTGGCAGAAGCCGCTTTCACTCGGCGCCGACATCTGTGTCACGTCACTCACCAAGTATGTGGGCGGTCATTCCGATCTGATCGCCGGGGCGGCTTCCGGCGCCGCCAGCTGGATCGGGCAGGTTGCGGTTTTCCGCACCATCTTCGGCACGATGACGGATCCCCATACGGCGTGGCTGCTGTTGCGTTCGCTGGAGACCCTGAAGCTGCGGATGGATGCCGCCGAACTCGGCGCACGTAAGGTTGCTGCTTACCTGCAGAAGCATCCGCGTGTGAAATCGGTCTGGTATCTCGGCTTCCTGCCGAAAGACCATCCGGATCGTCCGCTATTCGAACGTCAGTGCGTCTCAGCAGGCTCCACCTTCTCATTCGAGATCGATGGCGGCGAAAAGGATGCGTTCGCCTTTCTGGACAAGCTTCAGATCATCAAGCTGGCGGTGAGCCTCGGCGGCACTGAAACGCTCGCCTCGCATCCGGCGGCGATGACCCATTCGGATGTGCCCAAGCAGAGCCGCGAGAGGCTTGGGATTACGGAAAGCCTGATCCGCCTCTCAATCGGCGTCGAAAACCCCGATGATCTGATCGCAGATATTGAGCAGGCGCTCGAAACCTGAGTTTGTGCGGCCATTGTGCGCATGGAATGGGTTCTGATCCTGCCGGAACCCATATAGGCTGCGGGTCGCCCAGAGGTTGGAAGCCATGCCCGACACGCTGACCGACAGCAGCGCCTTCATTCCGCAGACGGTCACGCCGCCTGAGAAGCCTTTGCCGCTTGTGCGCGGCCTGCTGCAGATGATCGCCAATCCGCTGCATGTCTGGCCCCAGGCGATGTACGAAAATCCGTACCATGGCGTGCGCTGGATCGGACGGACGTTCCACTATTTCCGGCGACCTGAGCACATGAAGGCGATGTTCCTCGATCACGCGGACATCTTCCGGAAATCACAGTTCCAGAAAAAGCTGGTGGGGCCGGCGCTCGGCGAAGGGCTTCTGACGTCAGAAGGCGAGCACTGGAAGTTCCAGCGCCGCGCCGCGTCGCCTGCTTTCCGCATCGATGCTCTGCGCGCGATGGTTCCTGCATTCTCCTCGTCGGCGGAGGCGACGGTTGAGCGGATCAAGAAGGCGGCCGCCACGCGTGGGACCGTCGACATGATGGGCGAGATGCAGCACGCCACGCTCGATGTGATCGTCGAAACTATTCTGGGCGGTGCGGACCCGAATTTCGGCTATGACCATATCGCCACGACGGTCGAGGATTACATGCAGACCATGGGTAAGCCCGACATGCTGGACATGTTCGGCGCGCCGACATGGGTGCCGCGCCCATGGGGCGGCAAGGGCAGGAAGGCGGCGGCTGGGCTGAAGCGGTCAGCGGTAAATGCGATCGAGCGGCGGCGCGCAAGTGGTGAGACGCGTAACGATCTTCTCGGCCTCTTGCTTGCCGCGCGTGATCCGGAAACGGGCAAGGGTCTTTCCGACGACGAACTACGCGACAATGTGATCACCTTCATTGGCGCGGGCCATGAGACGACCGCGTTGACGCTGACCTTCTCGCTGTACCTCATCGCGAACGCGCCGGAGATACAGGATCGGCTGCTGCGCGAGGTTCTGGACGTTTGCGGCGACAAGCCTGTGACCGCCGCGATGATCGATGCGATGCCTTTCCACGAACAGGTGATCAAGGAGGCGATGCGGCTATATCCGCCTGTTTCGCTCATAGACCGTGTCGCAACAGAAGACATCGATCTTGGCGACGTGCAGGTGAAGAAGGGCGATTTTGGCTTTGCGCTGATCTACGTCATGCATCGTCACAGGATGCTGTGGGATCATCCGGAGCGTTTCGATCCGGATCGCTTTTCAGAAGAGCGGGCAAAGGGGTTTGCGCGATTCCAGTTCATGCCGTTTGGCGCGGGGCCACGCATCTGCATTGGCATGAAGTTCGCGTACATGGAAGCGATCGCAATTCTCGCCACGCTTGTGCGGGCATTGCGCTTCCTGCCAAACGCCGCTCATACGGTCGAGCCCAACATACGCATCACGCTGAGGCCCGAGGGCGGGATGCCGCTGTTCGTCGAAGCGCGCTAGATTGAACGCGTTGCGGGAACGGGAAGTGGGCGTGCAAGAAACTTCTGGAAATGAAGGCGCGGGTTTGCGCGTTGGAGCCATCTGGCTTGGAGCCGCTATTGCCGTCATCGTGCTTTATTTTGTGCTGGTGCTGCTGCTCGCGCCCGGCGCGCCGTTCATGGACGACATCCATATTTCTGAATCGGTGGAGCGTGCGCGCGCAGCTGCCAATCCGTGGCCGGAGCTGTGGTCGCAGCACAACGAACATCGTCCTGTCATCACAAAGCTGATCTTCTGGATGCAGAGGGCGGTTGCGGCGCCCAACTACACGCTGCTCGCCTTCATCGGAAACCTGTCGCTGCTGCCGATCTTTGCGGTGCTGGCACTTCGTGCCTGGAGATCCGCTGGGTCGGCTGCGGGAGCCGCTATCCTGTTCGTGGCGACGATGACGTTCAGCTACACCTCTGCCGACAGCATGCTGTGGGCGATGACGGCGATGTCCAACTACGGGGTCATCCTCTTCGCGCTGCTTGCGTTCTGGATGGCCGGAAGGAGCGGGGCTGTCTGGTCGATAGGGGCGCTGGGGTCTGCGCTGCTCGCCGGCCTCTCGCAGGGCAACGGTTTTCTTGTGCTGATGCTGGGGTGCCTGTTCCTGATTTTCGATCGGCGCTGGATTGCGACAGCGGCATGGGCTGCAGCGACTGCTGTGTTCCTTGCGCTCTATTTCGCCAGCTACATTCCCGTCGCCGGAAACACCGATCCTGTGGCAAGTCTCGGCCGTCCGTTCGAGGTGATGCTGTTTGCGTTGATCTTCTCGGGATCAGCGCTTGGCTACCCGGTAGAGTCAGGTCCGCTGGCATTCGCGATGATGGCCGCATGCGCGGCGCTCGGCCTGCTGCTGTGGGCGGTGGTGTGGCGGACGTTCCTGGCGGCCAGATTTCGCAGCACTGATCCGCTGCTGTGGTTCAGCTTCTTCCTCATCGCAAGTGGCGGTCTTGCCGCGCTAAGTCGTCTCGACACCGGCTTCATACAGGCGATGACGCCTCGCTATCACGTCAACTCATGCCTGCTCATCGCTTCCTGCGTGGTCATCATGGCGACGAACCGGGATAGCTTGAGGCAGACAATACGCGTGCGGCGCGCCATGCCGTTGCTGGCTTTGGCGGGGCTCGCCTACATCGCGGTGTCCACACTAACCCTATGGCGGATGCACAGCTTCTACATCGAGCAGACGCAGGGCGTCCCGCCGCCTGCGTGACTACATGCGGCGGAGAGCAGACGTCGCTATTCCAGTTTTGCTTCGAGCGTGATCTCGATAGCGCCCAGCGCCTTGGAGACGGGGCAGCCTTCCTTGGCCTTCTTCGCCAGCTCGATAAACTGCGCCTCGTCCATGCCTGGCACCTGGCCGCGCAGCGTCAGCGCGCTTTTCGAGATGGCCTGACCGCCGCTTGGAACGGGGCCGACTGTCACTTCTGCATCTGTGGTCAGCGTTGTGGCCGGGTGTCCTGCTTCGGCGAGGAAGTGCGACAGCTGCATCGTGAAGCAGCTCGCATGGGCCGCCGCGATCAGCTCTTCCGGATTCGTGCCAGACTTTCCACTTTCGTCCTCGAACCGCATCTTGAACGAGTAAGGCTGCTCCTTCAGCACGCCGCTCTGGAGCGAGATCGAACCGTTTCCGTCTTTGAGCGCGCCAGACCAGACAGCTTGAGCGGTACGTTTCATGGGATGCCTCCAAGGTTGCTGATCGCAACATAGGGCGGCGCCGCGGATGCGGGGAGCGTTCGAGACCGATTGTGCGAAAATAAGTGGGGCGGCTTCTGTTGCCAGGCGCCGCCCCGAGCCCCGCCTTAGCTGGCTAGAGCTAAGGACTTAAGTGTTCGGACTAGGTCCGCTGCTTACGCAGCAAGAGCTTGGTCCTGAGCAAAGTTGTCATTGGCAACTATTGCGTAAAAGGCTTCTATCGGGGCCAAAGCGGGCAAAGTCTTCGCCTTTACACGTCCGTCGATCCTGTGTCGGCCCCAGACAGCCCGGCCATGACCGGGGTGAAATCTGGTGGAGCCGCCGGGCACTGCCCCCGGGTCCGGTCCGCTTATTACGCGAGGGTTTATCGCCATAGTTCCTTGCGGAACGGAATGAATATAGGCGCTAAAAGGTTAAGCGCCAACAACGCATCGTCAGCGTCGGAAAAGGCCAACATCCACGCCGAATATGGTCAGCAGGATCAGCGCTACAAAGCCAAGCATGGCCACCGCGCCCAGAATGCGCATCGCATACCAGAACCTGTACATCCGCTCTCCGCTTGGCCTGCAACAGCCTAACGCGGAGCTGAGCGGAACGTCTCAGTGTTCGCTGATGCAGAAGGCGTTGAGCCTGTTGCCATCGGGATCGCGGAAATAGGCGGCATAGAGCCCGCCGCAATAGTTCGGCGCGCCTTCGGCCGCTCCGCCATTGCTCAGCGCGATCTCGTAAAGCCTCTGCACCTGTTCAGGATCATCGACCTGCAGCGGCACCATTCCGTGTTCCAGTTCCGGCACGGCGTCTGGCAGGGCAACCCCGAAACCGGCGGCGGCGCCTGGCAGGCCCCAGCCCACGAAATCTTCGGATTCCGCAGAACGGCCCACGCCCATTTCACGGGCGATCAGTTCGTAGAACCGGGATGCGCGGACGATATCCCGCGTTCCCATCGTGACGTATCCTGTGGCGAGCGCCTTTGCCCGATACACCCGACTACTCGCAAACCCGGCGTCATATGCCATGATCTACTTCTCCCGAATCACCCGGACCGTCGGTGTAGAACAAAAGTAGAACATCAGATTCGCGGTTGCAAGGGGCATTTGCGGCGAAGCCGCCGGCCCGAAAGATGATCCCGCCAATTGAATCCGTATGGCGCGGCGCCGGGTTTGGCGTAAGCATCATTCAATAGTTCGATTGTCGGATGCCCTGGGGAGGGACGGATGCTCAAGAAACTGCTCGCGGAATTTCTCGGTACGGCCACGCTGGTCCTGCTCGGGTGCGGTTCGGCTGTGCTCGCCGGCCCAGAGGTTGGACAGCTCGGAATTTCCTTCGCATTCGGCCTCGCGATTGTTGCGATGGCCTACGGGATCGGTCCCGTGTCGGGCTGTCATGTGAATCCCGCGGTGTCGTTCGGCGCCTATCTCGCCGGCCGGATGAGCATCAACGAAATGGTGCAGTACTGGGTCGCGCAATTCCTGGGCGCGCTCGTGGGCGCCGCCATCCTCTACACGATCGCCAGCGGCAAGGCGGGCTATGACATTGCGGTCAACGGCCTCGGCCAGAATGGTTTCGGCGATGATTATCTCGGCGGGTATTCGATGACCGCCGCGCTTGCGTTCGAAATCGTGGCGACCTTCCTCTTCGTCGTCGTTATCCTCGGTTCGACGCAATCCAAGGCGCCTTCCGCCTTCGCGGGTCTCGCCATCGGTTTGACGCTCACGGTTATCCACATCGTCGGCATCCAGGTGACGGGCGTGTCGGTGAACCCGGCGCGCTCCTTCGGTCCAGCGGTATTTGCGCAGGGCGCGGCTTTGCAACAGCTGTGGCTCTTCATCATCGCGCCGCTTGCTGGTGCTGCGGTGGCGGGCCTCGCTTTCCGGACCAAGATGCTTGAAGCGGATGGTCCGGTTGCGACGCCGGAAGAGGCCGTCGAGATGACGAAACAGGCCGCCAACCTCGCGAAGAAATAGGCGAGGCCTGCCTGTTCGGCTTTTCGAAGACGCGGATGGATATTCCAGGTGGCGGCTCGGTGTTGATAACCGAGCCGTACAACCGCAAGCCGCGCTATCCGACATACGCGCAGAAGCACCGCTTGGCCGACGACATGCTGGTTGCCTATCGTAACTGGCGCTCCACCCTGTCGGGTCATCCCGAATGTGACGGCATGATTACGGTCGCGCGGACTGATCGTTTCGCAAGCCTGCGCGATTTCATGCGCATGGCGCGTGGCGGTCTTTCGATCCAGTGGAGCGCGGCGGATACAGTTGCCGGAACTGCGTGGAGCTCGAACGAGCAAAAATATCCGATTGAAGAGCGTCAGGGCGATAAAGGCCCGGAGCTGGTTCAGCTTCTTTCAGTCCACCGCGTGGGAATGCTCGACGTCTATGACGATCCAGCGCTGCTCTATGCTGCGGGAAATCGCAATGGCTTGAACATTGCGATCTGGATCACCAGCAGGCAGGGCGGGCCGCGCCGTGCGCTGCAGCTCGTTGATCGCATTGCAGCATCCTTCCAGCATTGAGTGCAGCTGCGCTGGCAGGTGAGCAGATTTAATATACCTGTCATTCCATCGCCGCATCCTCGCCCCATATGAACGCTTCAACAGGACCGCAGCGCCGATCCACTTTGGCGTTGCGATACCGGAACAAGGGACGTGCGCGGGAGTTTTGCCGCGTGGGTTCTTCCAGAACTTGTTCGTCAGTACGCGGGAGTTTGCGCCATGGTCGAAACACGCACCCTCGAAGACTCGCGCCGTGACGAGCGCCTGCTGGTAGATCGCCTGATCAAGCGACAAGGGCTTTCGCGCGACGAGGCGGTGCGCACCGTTGGCGCCTATCGCGAAGGGAAGCGTGTCGAGATCGACCCGATCCTGATGGAAGGGCTCGACGCGATCTGACGCGTCAGCGTTTCGCGAAGCTCAGCTTCTTCGCCTTCATTGCAGTCTTGAGTGTTGTCATGGCGTTCGGTCCCATGCCGTGCAGCGCCACGACATCTGCCTCGGTCATCTGAGCCAATTTTGTCAGGCTGCTGACCCCGGCGCCCGCGATGGCGCGCTGTGCCGGCGCGGCGAGCTTTGGCAGGTCGGAGGAGGGCGGGGCTTTCTTTGCGGCCATGATCAGACCCGCTTTGTTGCATCGTAGAGTGTGCGGTCCTCGCGCGGGTATTGGCCGCTCGCGGCTCGCCAGGCCTTGAAGTGGTCGCTCTCGCCATGGGCTTTCAGTGCGTCGTCATCGGCATAGATTTCGAACGCCCGGATCAGCCCCGGCTCGGCCATGTCCTCGGAGAGCGTGTAAAACAGACAGCCCGGCTCGGCCCTTGAAGCAGCTATCACCGTCCTCATGTAAGGCCGCAAAGCTTCAACCTGTTCCGGCGGCACACGAAGGAAAACACTGAGGATCAGCATGAAAAGTCCCTGTTCTGTCGCGGGAGTTTTGCACAGGGCGGGGCGGGCCTGCAAAGCTTGTCAACGCGGCCTCAAGCCCGCATGACTGACGCCATTCCAGCGACTCGGGCGGGCACATGCGCCAGTATCTCGATCTTCTTCGCGACATCATGGACCACGGCGTCGATCGCGGCGACCGCACCGGAACCGGAACGCGCGGCGTATTCGGCCGCCAGATGCGCTTTGATCTCGCAGACGGCTTCCCGCTGCTGACCACCAAGAAGCTTCACCTGCGCTCGATCATCGTCGAGCTGCTCTGGTTCCTCCGCGGCGAAACCAACGTGAAATGGCTGCAGGAACGCGGCGTCAGCATCTGGAACGAGTGGGCCGACGAGAACGGCGAGCTTGGCCCGGTCTACGGCAAGCAGTGGCGCAGCTGGGCCGCGCCGGATGGCCGCCTGATCGACCAGATCGAATGGGTGCGGAACGAGATCATCCAGAACCCGAACTCCCGCCGTCTTGTCGTATCGGCCTGGAATCCGGCCGATATCGACGGCATGGCGCTGCCGCCCTGCCACTGCCTGTTCCAGTTCTTCGTGGCGAACGGGCGGCTGTCCTGCCAGCTCTACCAGCGTTCGGCCGACGTGTTTCTCGGCGTTCCCTTCAACATCGCATCCTATGCGCTGCTGGTTATCCTGATGGCGAAGGCCACGAAGCTGGAGCCGGGCGAGTTCGTTCATACATTCGGCGACGTCCACCTCTACTCGAATCACTTCGAGCAGGCGCGGCTCCAGATGCAGCGCCAGCCGAAAGCGCTCCCGAAACTTCAGCTCAACCCGGCCAAAACAGACCTGTTCGGATGGGATTACGAAGATTTCACGCTGGTCGATTACGCCCCCGACGCTCACATCAAGGCGCCGGTTGCGGTTTGAGCGTCCCCGGGCGTTGTCGCCGTCCGCAATTCCAGCTGCTGTGACACCCGAATGGATTCAAGGATATCGCCGTAACCGAAATGACCAGCCAGTCGCTTCGCGACGCGATTGCCATGCAAGCCTGAGAGGCTGATCGCCCGGACGTTAAGGTTCACGCAATCAAGCTGTAGAAATCGCAATGATTCAACATCTTGTGCTTTTCCCCGCCGCAGATGATGAACCACTGCCGCCCGGACCTTCATCCCCGAGGCGGGTGTGATCCGTCGGAGGGATCTGTCCTATGAAAATGACCTTTGCCGCGCTCGTCGCGGTTGCCGCGCTCGGCTTCGCTGCCTGCTCGGAATCGACGCCGGCCGAAACCACCACCACGACGACGACTGTGGAAACCCCGGCTGCGGTCGTGGAAACCCCGGCTCCTGCTCCGGTTGACCCGGCCATGACGGCCCCGGTTGATCCGGCTGCTGTTCCGCCGACCGAAACCACCACGACCACGACCACCACGACGCCGGCTGAGACTCACTAAGTCTCCGACCTGCTGACGTTAAAGAAGCTCGCAAGAGCTGCGGAAGGGCGGTCCACCAGGACCGCCCTTTCTGTTTGTGCATTTGACAGAAGAGATCAGGCCGCGGCCGGATCAATCTCGCCTCGCTTCTCGCGGTAGCGGATCATCGCGGAGACAACGACAGCCCCGATCATCTTGCCGATGATGAAGAAGATCCAGTTGGCGACATTGAACTGGCTTCCCGGCTCGGCCACGCCAGCCATAACCTGGGCCAGGTCCGCGCCATAAAGGAAGACCGTCGTGTCGATTGGCGCCGCAAGGGCGCTCGACAGAAGGATGCGCGTCGACAGCCTGTATTTCGTGAATGTGAAGAGCAGCCAGTCAGCCGTTTCCGAAATCGCGAAAGCAATGCCAGAGGCAAGTGCGATCACCGGCCAGGAATAGTAAAACGACCACCCGATCGCGAGCGCCATCAGCACCAGCACGCGATGCCCCATCTCGCGCTGAACGAAGTCGCGCACCACGAACACCATGCCGGTGGCGATAGTCAGCGGGTTGAAGATGATGTTGTGCGATGCGCCGAAAATCCCGCCGAACATAGGCGTCAGATCAACGTGGGGAACTTCCGGCCGTCCGAAGCTCCAGTTGAGCAGGGGAATCAGGGCCACATAGATGTACGCCCACGTGCGACCCTTGAGATACCAGATCAGGCCAGCCGTGACGGCGATTCCGAGCAGAGCCAGAGGCAGCTGCGCCGGCTGACCATTGGTCAGGGCCGAGACAAGCTCGTTCCAGAAGGCGTTCATGCCCGACCCGCTCTAAATACTTGCATCGGCGAACGAACGAGGGTTCGACTGCCGACGCCGCGACCCTTATTGCGGCGCTTAGCGTCAATACAGGTTCCCCCGTGTCATCGTCCACCTTTCCCGTCAGCAATGACCCGATCGGCGTCAGGATTGTCGCCGCCATAGGCAAGCGCGGCGAGCTTGGCTTCGAAAACCGGCTGCTGTTCCGCCTGAAGGCCGACATGGCCAATTTCCGCAAGGTAACAGCCCGGACGCCTTTGGTGATGGGCCGCAAGACGTGGGAAAGTTTTCCGAAGCGCCCCCTGCCGGGCAGGCCGAATATCGTCGCGACCCGCAATCTCGAATTCCTTGCTCCCGGCGCGTTTGTTTATTCCAGCCTTCCGCCGGCTCTCGCGGCTGCGCGAGCGATGGCTGCGCAATCAGGAGTTCCGGAAGTATCGATCATTGGCGGGGCGGAAATCTATGCGGCAGGTCTCGCGGTCGCGACCCACATGACGCTGACCGATGTGGAAGCCGAACGTGAGGCCGACGTGTTCTTCCCCGACTTCGATCGCAAGGACTGGCGAGAGGTTTCGGCGATCCGCATCGAAGCCGATAGCGACAACGAAGTCGCTTGCGTGATCCGTCAGCTTGAGCGGCGCGCCTGACGTATTTGGCTTGAGCGAAGCCATAGGCTAGCATTGCCGCGAACGGGGAGAGCGGGATGCACAGACGGATCTTGGCGACGGCGATGATCGCACTTTCGGCATGCGCAACGGGCTCTGCCGTCGTGCCGCCGATCGCGGCGCTGGCGCCTTCTTTCGGCGACCCGACAGTAGATGGATTGCTCGCGCTCAACGCGCTCTGCTCGGCGGAGGCCTCCGGCCTCGCTACGGCAAACCCGAATCTGAAGCTTGCTGATGGCATGGGCACGGGCGGCTTCAAGGTCGACACGGCGAACGGCGAAGCGCAGGCGTGGTTCAACTATGGCCTCGCGCTTAGTCACGCCTTCTACCATCAGGACGCCAAGGCCGCGATGAAACGTGCGGTCGAGCTCGATCCGACCTGCTCGATGTGCGCGTGGGGCGAAGCATGGGCGCTGGGGCCGACGCTCAACTACGGCATCAAGGATGACGAGCGCAAATTGGCGCTCGCCGCTGCCGTGCGTGCGCAATCGCTCGCCAAGCCGGGCGATGACAAGGCGCGCAGGCTGGCCGAAGTCATGATGGCTCGCTATGCCGAACCACCTGCTTCTGCAGGTGAGAAAGCCGCCGCCGGCAAGGCAGGGGAGGCCGGCGTCGTGGCTGAAGAGGCGAGCACGGAGCCCGCTTTCGCCACAGCGCTTGCGAAGATCGCGGCCGATTATCCCGCCGAGGCAGAGCTTGGCGTTCTCGCCGCGCACAGCCTGATGATGTCATCAAATCGTGAGAGCAACGCAGATCTCAAGGCTGCGCTGGTCATCCTTGAGGCCGTTCTGAAGGATCACCCAAACGACACGGGCGCGATCCACTATTACATACACGCCACCGAGTTCGATAAACGCGCTGAAGATGCGTTGCCCTATGCCAAGCGCCTCGGCGATCTCGCGCCCATGGCCAGCCATCTTGTCCACATGCCGGCTCACACATTCTTCCGCGCCGGACTTTATCAGGATGCGGCAGTTGTGAACGCCAAGGCGATCGCGACCGACTCTGCGTGGATGGCCAGCGGCGGTGATCCTCGCCCGCCCATGATCAAGGGCTTCGAGATGCCCATGTACTATTCGCACAATTTCGCGTTTGGCCTCGCGGGCGCGATGATGTCGGGCGATGGCGAACTCGCGCTGCGTTATGCGGAACATGTGACGAAGGCTTATCCTGACGTCGGGGAGAAGAAGCGCTTTGATCCCACGCCCCGCACCTATGTCGCGCTCGCGCGCTACGCACCGGACAAGATGCTCGCGCTCAAGCCCAGCTCGCGCGACGAAGACTATTTCCGCGCCTATCACGCCTACGGCCGGGGCGAGGCCCTGCTGCAGAAGGGTGATGCTGCGGGCGCCCGGGCGGAACTTGGAAAATTGCGCAAGGTTTCCGCCGACGACCCCGAAGCTCAGGTCGCCATCGCTGTGCTCGAAGGGCGTCTTGCCATGGCCGAAGGCAATCCGCGCGTTGCGATCGCCAGCTTCAGCAAGGGTGCTGCGTTGCAGGAGAAAGAGTTCGGCGGTTGGATGGACCCGCCGGACTGGTGGTATCCGGTTCGCCGCTCTCTGGCGGCCGCCTACCTCAAGGCGGGCGACTACGCCAAAGCCGAGGCCGAGGCTTTGGCCTCTCTGAAGGAATGGAAACACGATCCGCTCGCGCTCTGGGTGCTAGGGCGCGCCCAGTACGGACTTGGTCAGGCGAAGGCTGGTGCGGCTTCCCTAAGGGAATCCAGAACTCTCTGGCGGGGTGATTTCGACAGCATCACCATGGAAGCCATCTAGGCTGGCCAGGCGAGTCTGCTGGGATTGGCGGTCCTGAAATTGTGACGTCGAAACCATACCGCCGCGACGAAAACGCGATCCACTAAGCGTGGTGACGTAGCGTTAAACTTCTCCTTGCAAAGGAATGACGTTGCCTATGGGCGTAATGGCGGACGTAACGCCATTCCCTTACGGCCTCGCTGCCGCTAGAACCGCAGCTATAAGGTGACGTTTACGCAAGCGGATATCTATCCCCGCGCGGGATGTCGTGAAAAACAATACGGGTACGCGATCGCGTACCCGCCCAGGGAGAACTACATGGCGCCGCTTAATCGCCTTTCGCTCGTCAGTTTGATCGCGCTCAGCCTCGCCATGCCGGCGATGGCGCAAGTCACCGAAGCCACGCCCGACACTGCGCCACAGGCGCCACCGGAGGAAGTGGATGATCGCCGCGACGTTGTAGTTGTTACGGCCCAGAAGCGGGAAGAGACCGTTCAGGATATCGCGGTCGCCGTAACCGCGATCACGTCGGAACTGCGTGACCAGATCGGCCTCACCACGGTCACGGATTACACGAACTTCGCTCCGGGCCTGACCTACTCAAGCGCCAGCGATCGTCTGGGCATGCGCGGCGTCACGCGCACATCGAACAATTTCGGCATTCGCTCGGGCATCTCGAACTATATCGACGGCGTTTATTACTCGTCCTCGATCCCTGCCGGCCGTCCTGCGCTCTTCGTTGAGCGCGTCGAGGTTGTGCGGGGGCCGCAAGGCACGCTTTACGGTCGCGACTCCATCGGCGGCGCGCTGAACCTGATCTCCAAGCGCCCGACAGAAGAATTCGAAGGCCAGTTCAACATCGGCGCCGGCAACTTTGACTCGATGAAAGTTGAAGGCACGGTTTCGGGTCCGATCACGGACTCGCTGCGTTATCGCTTTGGCGGCGCCCGCTCCGCGCAGAACGAAGGCTTCCTGAACAATGCGTCTGGCCTCGAGAGTGAGGGCCTGCGCAACGACGAGTATTATCTCGAGGCCCAACTCGAGGGCGAGTTTGGCGACGATTTCGAATGGTGGCTGCGCTACAATCGTCTGTCGTGGGATCGCCAGGGCGGCCCCGGCGCTCGTACCGGCGTCGGCTCGCGTCAGGCTTATTCGACACTGTTCGCCAACGGTCCGGACGATATCGGCCCGAACGGTTTTGCCGGCCTGCTTGACCCGAATCGCGTTCAGGTTGGCTCGCAGAGCACCAACCCGGCGATCAATGATCGCTATGCGTTCAACAGCGACTTCACCGCCGTTGCGCACCTGACGCCGACCAACGAGATCGCGGCTGAAGCCATCTGGCACGCCGATAATTTCGACATCAAATACCTCGGCGGGTACGTGTATTATAACTACAACCTGCAAGACGATCAGGATGGCTCTCCCATCAAGCGTTATACGCATGAGGGGGCTTATTATGATCGTGTGATCGAGTCGGAGCGGATATCTGATTATACAGAGAATCGCGCCTGGTTCTCGAACGAGATCAACTTCCTGTCGACCTGGGATGGTCCGCTGCAGATGGTGGCGGGGCTTTACCAGTATCAGGAGAACTACACGCAGACGGTGTTCGTCGGGAACGCTGTTGATCCGGGTGGGCCAGTTTATGGGCTCAACAATATCCTGGCCTACGCGGACGGCCTGACAGGCGCTGGCCCGTTCACGCCGCTGGCGCCGTTACCGATCCTGGCGAATGGCGGCGGGCGGAATGCGGCTTCGGGGACGCCGGTTGGCGAGTCGCTGATCCTGTTCACGAGCAACCAGAACCTGAACAACGCCTATGGCGCGTTCGTGCAGAGCGACTACCAGATCAATGACCAGTGGAAGCTGACCGCCGGCCTGCGCTGGTCGACGGATCGTCAGAGCGGCCGCGAATACGCGCGCTATGTGAACCACTATGTCGTCGAACAGGACATCGAGAACGGCTTCCTTGACGCTCTTGGACCAGCCGTGCTCGGCTTCGTCACAGCCACCATTCCGGCGCGTGTCGATCTGACCAGCGAACTCGGCGGCACTGACCCGGCGACGGGGCAGGTGGGGCGCGGCGTTCTCAACGCCAACCCGACAAGCACGGACCGTCAGGAGCAGGTCGGCATCTATCTCGATCCGACCACGGGCAACCGCTACCGCGACCTGGCCGCCAGCTGGGAAGAAATCACGGGCGTGCTTGGCATCGACTGGACGCCGGATGACGACACGCTGATCTACGGCAAGTACAACCGTGGCTACAAACCCGGCGGTCTGGGCGCGCAAGACGTTTACGCGCTGCTGCAGGCGACGCCGTACACGGACCAGGAACTCGTCGACGCGTACGAGATCGGTTTCAAGCGTGACTGGAAAGACTGGTACCTGACCACGAACGCCGTGGCCTTCCTGTACGACTACAAAGGCTATCAGGTGCCGAACGGCGTCGTGCCGTCCGATCCGGATGGCGCAGGCCCGGCCGTGCGTCCGCTGCCTTACACGTCCTACGTGAACCTGCCGGAGACCACCATTTCGGGCTTCGAGCTCGAGACGATGTGGTACCCGACCGACAACCTGCGGTTCATCCTGAACTACGGCTTCACGAACCCGGAAATCGGCGCATCGCCGTCGCTGGTTCACGGCCTTGATCCTTACGCCATGGACCCGGCGGCCCAGCCGCTTGGACCGCCGGCCGATCCGGATCCGGATGCCTGCGGCGGCCCGGCCTGCCTTGGACAGCAGGGTCAGTCTGTCGAGGGCAACCTTCTGCCCTACAGCCCGAAGCACAAGGTCGCGCTGAACACCGTTTACACCTGGGACTTTGACGACGGCTCGTCGCTCGATGCTTCGGTCAGCTATTTCTGGCAGGACATCTCGTTCACCTCGATCTTCAACCGGAGCTACTCGAAGGTTCCGAGCTTCGATCAGACGGACGCGCGCCTGAGCTGGACCAATGCGGACGGCAACATCACGCTGATCGGCTGGGTCAAGAACGTGTTCGACGAAGTCCAGTACGAAATCGACGGCGTGGACGCCGGTCTGCGCGAAGGCCTGAACAAGGAAGTCGCGCCGACGCTGTGCGAATCGACGCCTGCCACGACGGCGGGTCCGGGCGCACGTCCGGCAACGTCGTGCTACACGACATCGGAACAGCTTCGCCTGCCGCGTTCGTTCGGCGCCGAGCTTCAGATCCGCTTCTAATCGACTGTCACTGACAGCAATTACGCCGGCCTTTCACGGGGCCGGCGTTTTTGTTTGGGGAAAACCTGCGTCATCTACGCTTGTCATCCCGGCCGTAGCGAAGCGGAGAGCCGGGACCCATTGAGAGACTGTCGTGCTCGCGGAATGGGTCCCGGACATTGTCGCCTTCTTGGGCTGCGCGCTTCCGGGATGACAGGTTGTGGGTGGGGCTCTGGGTCCCGGCTTGCGCCGGGATGAGTGGGGAGAGGGCGGTGGGTTTAGCTCCTGGGTTCCGGCTCACGCGCTTCCGCCTTTGCTGCGCTTCGGCGCGACACGTCGCGCGTGTCCGGAATGACGATTGAGGGGTTGGGAAGTGGGGCTGACGGGCAGCGGTGCGCGTGAGCCCCCTCCGTCTCGCTCGCAAGTGCGAGCGATCCACCTCCCCCGCCTTCGGCGGTGGAGGCAAGGCAACGGTGGTGGTTTGCCTCCCCATGCGGAGCAGGGGGAGGTGGATCGCTTGCGTAGCAAGCGAGACGGAGGGGGATGGGGCGGCGCGACAAGTCGCGCTTCCGGGATGACAAGTCGTGGCGGTCTGCTGAGAATGCGGCTTACGGAGTTTCCGGGGCGCAGGCGTTGTGTTTTTCCCACTCGGCCTTGCGTTTCTTCCAGTCGGCTTCCATCGCCTTGCGCCATTTCACGCGCATGACGGCTGGGCGTTCGGGATAGCGGTCTTCGAGGACGGTGGCGTTGACGATGCGGTCTGAGCGGAAGGAGCGGAAATCCTTTCGCGTTTCGCACCAGGCGCAGATGATGCGCGTGGTTTCGTAGTAGCCGAGCAGGATGGGCCAGATCACGCGCTCCGTCGTGCGGCCTTCGGCGTCGCGATAGTCCAGCTTCATCTTGCGCGCGCCGTTGATGGCGTTGCGGACGACGCCGAGGTCGATGGCGTCCTTCATGCGATCCCAGGCGGGCACGACGCGATGGGCGGGATCGTCGATATACGGGCGCAGGCGTTCGGGGATGCTGGCTTCGATTTTCGCGAGCAGGTCGCGCGCGGCTTTCGATAGCTGCGGGTCGCCGCGGTTGATGACCCATTGCGCGCCGAGGACGGCCGCCTCGATCTCGTCCGTCGTCAGCATCAGGGGCGGCATGTCGAGCCCCTTGTCGAGCACATAGCCGATGCCGGCTTCGCCGCGGATGGGGACGCGCTGGGCCAGGAGCGCTGCGATGTCGCGATAGACGGAGCGTTTCGAGGTTTCGAGTTCGAGCGCCATCGCGTCGGCCGTCATCGGCTTTTTCGAGCGCCGCAGGATCTGGATGATCTCGAAAAGACGGTCTGCCTTCCGCATGTTTTCGCCTCCCCAATCCATGCTGCCACTATGCTGTCAGCAGGCGTCTGGCAGGTATGTGTCATCAGGCTCGGACAGGCAAGCCGGACAACAAAAAAGGGGAATGACCATGATCACGCTTTCCGGCTTCGGTCCCAATTTCGAGCTTCCCGAAGTGAGCCCCTATGTGACGAAGACCGAGGTGCATCTGCGCATGGCGGGGCTTGCCTATGAGAAGCAGGCGGCAAATCCCGCACAGGCGCCGAAGGGGCAGCTGCCTTTCATTGATGATGGCGGTAAGCTGATCGGCGACTCGAGCTTTATCCGTATGCATCTTGAGCGCGAGTACGGCATCGATTTCGATGCTGGCCTTTCACCCCTGGAGCGCGCAACGGCGCTGGCGATCGAGCTGATGATCGATCGCGAACTGGCGCCGGCCTTTGCCTATTTCCGCTGGCTCGTGCCGGCGAATTTCGAGAAGGGGCCTGCGCAGTTTTTCAATGGCGCGCCGGCGGAACAGCGCGAAGCCATCAAGATGGATGTGCTGGAGCGTGTGCGCGCCGGGTTCATGGCGCGGGGAATTGCGCGGCATAGCGAGGACGAGATCACCTTGCTGGCCGAGCGTTCGCTGGATGCGCTGGAGGTGTTCATTGGCGACAAGCCGTATCTGATGGGCGACAGGCCTTGCGGCGCTGATGCGTTTGTTTTCGCGACGCTCGCTGGGGCGATGACGCCCTTCTTCGACACGCCTGTGCGCGATGCGGCAATCGCGCGGCCGCGCCTCGTGGCTTACGTCTCGCGGATGATGGATCGCTTTTATCCGGAGTTTGAATGGGATGCCGG
>JAUYSA010000046.1 GCA_030696545.1 Hyphomonadaceae bacterium | reverse complement strand
CGACCAACTTACTCCAAACAGTACTGTCAGGCAAACTCGCTAAGGTTTTTCTGGACTTATGACGAGCCTCCGGACCTCACGCCACCGCCCTGCTCCAGACAGATTCCGAGCGTGCGCGACTGTAGCTGCTGCGATTGAGAGACGACGTCGGGCGCCAGCGAGGGAGCAATTCGCACTGCCGGCGATTTGATGTCAGTTAGCCTACACGGCCGGTCTATCTGATCACAGCTCAAGATCGGCCTCCTGTCCGGCGTCAGCAACTGTCATACAGGTTGAGGTCTTTCACTAACGGAGGAATTCTGGATCATCGCAGCCTGAGAGGTTGGCGAAGATGAGACAGAATTCCGGGCCGCAGTCGGCCGAGAAGCATGTGAAGGAGATCCGCCGGCGGACGCGGCGGAAGTTCTCTGCAGAGGAGAAGATCCGGATCGTCCTTGCCGGACTGCGTGGCGAGGCGTCGATCGCCGAGCTGTGCCGGCGGGAGGGGATTGCCGAGGGCCTCTACTACAGCTGGTCGAAGGAGTTCCTGGAAGCTGGCAAGCGCCGGCTTGCGGGCGACACGGCGCGCGAGGCCTCCTCTGGCGAAGTGAAGGACCTGCGCCACGAGATGGGCGCTCTCAAGGAGGCGGTCGCTGACCTCACGCTAGAGAACCGCCTGCTCAAAAAAAGCATGATCGCGGATGGGGACGGCCCCCCATTATACAAGGACCTCGCCGCTCCCCTTGAGGTGGGCCATCTCGCCTCGTTCTAGCACCGACCTGACGGCTTTTCGGCTGTCCGTTGGTATGTCAGATGCGTGTGTCACGCAGCCATGGTGCGCAGCTGTCCGCCACGCCCTCTTGGCGGACGAACCGCTCATGGGGTTCGTGCCCGCAGGCTCAGGATATAGGCAATGATGTCATCTGCTGTGTCAGGTCTCAGCATGATGTTCGGCATGCTTGGATGACTTGTTCGAAGCCAGACAGTCAGCGCCATCGCCGTCATGCCTCTTGTCTTTGCGACCTCAGCAAAAGGAGGAGCAGCTGCCGAGGGTGATTTGCCGGCGCCAGGCTCAGTCAGATGGCAATCCGCGCAAAGGTCGCCAGCCAACACCCGGCCCCGCGCGGCATTGCCAAGTTCTTGCGCATCGCCCACGCCTGCGCCGGCGACAGTCAGCGCCAGCGACGTCACCGCACAAGCGATCAGGTGGCGGCGCGCATGCCTGTTGGACCGAAACCTGTCTACTCCAGACCACCGCATGAGATTAGTTCCCATTTATCGACTTGATGTAGGCGATCAGGGCGTCGGCTGAATGAATGTCGAAATCAAACAGCGGCATCTCGTCATGCCCGATCCGCATCGCATCAATGAAGCGATACGCCAGAAAATCCGGGTCATTCATCGCAAGAACGTCCCGCAACGGAGGCGCCGACTGGATGGGACTGACAGAACTGGCGTCTATGGAATGGCATGATGCGCACTCGCGCTGCGCAATTCGCTGTCCGTCCGCGATTTGCCCAGGGTCGGCATCCACGCCAACCCCACCCCAACCCTTGCGCTCGCTTTCCGAACTGGCCGCCATCCCCGCAGGGTCCTGAACGCAGCCTGTCATCATCAACAGGCAGATGGCCGCCATCAGCGCCATCGGAACGATGGCGCGCTTGCGCCGGCTGCCGCCCGGACGAAACGTGAAGGCGCGTTCACGGCGCATCCACAGCCTTGCGACTGCAATTGTCATCGCGACCAGCGCGACCGTCTCGGCAGGATGTTCGGCTATTTCATGGCGAGCCCGCGCAGCCAGACTTTCGTCATGAGCATCCCCTTGAGCGGCTCCTGCCGGGTCCGCCGAGCGGATCTGGCCCGAAACTCCGCGCCATGCTGCTGGTGATTGCTTCACTGGATCGCCATCCGTCTATTGTCAGTGCGACATGATGAGGGGCATCGGCGGATCCGAAAGCAGGCTGCGGCTGACGCCGCCCATGACCAGCTCGCGCAACCGGGAATGTCCATAGAGGCCAAGCACCACGAGGTCTGCACCGGTGCGACCTACATGCAGGCGAATGATGTCCTCGACAGCTGTGTCTCCGCCATCATCGACGTGAAGCGTCGCAGGCGGACATTCATGATCAGCCAGCTGACGTTGCATGAGCGCGTCGATTGCGCGCGTGGCGGCAGGGCCGACCTGCAGAAGATGGATTTCGCTCGCAGTCTCCAGAAGGGGCCAGGCATCGCGTACGGCCCTGACCGCTTCGCGGGATTCGTTCCAGGCGATGAGGACCTTCCTGCCGAGGGGGATAGGAAAGCCCCCGTGCTTTAAGACCAGCACCGGTCCGCCGGATGCCATTCCGACCCGGGCCGCCGGTATGACGTGGTTGGTGAAGGCTGGCGTGATTTCCGGCGGCAGGATCACGAGATCATGGCGCTTGGCGCAGGCGATCAGCCGGTCATCGTTATATCCGTCGATATCGAGCCAATGGGTTCGGACATCGTGCGGGATGACAGAGGCGAAGACTTCCTTCGCCGCCTTGCTGGCCGCCGCGATCGCGGTCTGGCGCTCCTGCACGTAGCCGTCCTGCACGTCCTGCGGAATCGGTGTGAGCACATCGCCGACGAGATATCTGGGAAGGCGCGACGAACTCAGGAACGCCCCTGTCAGCGTGCAGGAAAACCGGGTAGCCAGTTCGGCCGCTGCGGCGACACGCGTTCGTCCGGCTGCGGAACTGTCGACGTGGACGAGTATGCTGCGATACATTCCGGGCCTCCTGATCATCTCAGGCTATGCCCGGTCCGCGAGCGCCGGCTTGACCGGCATCAAGCCGTGCTGCGCGCGCCTGAAGGCTGGACGTCGACAGGCGCTTCCGCCAGGCGCTGAAACAGCCTGCGCCGACGCGCAAGCGGCCATCACTCGTAGAGAAGGATGTCGATCGGCCGCCAGTTTGCGACCCATCCGACGATGACAAGCCCTTCGGCAAGAAAGCCGGTGATGGCCACCTCGGGAAGCATGTCCCTGAGCAGCTGTCGCGCGCCTATGCAGAGAGCGAGCACGCAAAAGCCTATCGCAAGCGATCGACGGGCGATCGCAAGCAACTCCCGCATGTCGGCTCCTGTGCGCCGCGCGCGATAGTTGAAATAACCTGCCACCGACGCGCGAAGCCCCGGCAGGTTCAGGTCGCCGCCTGACGCGGCCTCGCTCAGGTAAATCCGAAGCTCGAGCCGGGCGTCGGCGGGAAGCTCGAGCGCCCAGCCGACGATATAGTCCTCCGCGCCGCGCGCGAGATCGCGCGTCGGGAGAGGAAAAGGATCGAAGAGCTGATCAAGACTCTGCAGACGCAGGTCGATGCTGTGAGGCGCACCGGCGCCGCTCACGCGGCGCTCCGCGCGAGGGATACACGCGCGTAGATCCGCGCGCATTCGGCCTCCCTCCCCCGCACCACGCGCCTGCCCTTGAGCGCGCCGCGTGTTTCCGTCACCACCGTGCATTGCCAGTCAGACTCGAGATTGCTGGTCGCAAAGATCAGCACCCAGTCCCTCGACTTGTTGAGCTGATAGGCCCGGGCCGTGTTCGAGTACATCGCCGTGAAGTGCCAGCCCCTGTAGCGCGTGTGCATCACAGGCAACCACGCGAGACCCTTTGGATTGAACCGCCGCGGGGCGATCAGCTTCAGTTCGTTTCGCCGCGCCTTGTTCCGATAAGCTGCATCGACGGTGAGCAGGACGCGCACCCCGGGTGCGCGACCAGGCGCGGGCCGCCTCTTCAAAAGCCGAAGGCGCTCGCTCATTGAGCTGCGGATTGCCTCAAGCCGCTTCGGGCCAAATCCCATCAACCGGTCGAGGCGTCCGTCATGCGCGGCTAGCTCGAGGTCTTCCAGGGTTTCAACATGAAGCCCGACATGCAACCGCCTCGCCAGTTGTGGCCCAATACCCGGCACTGTTCTCAGCAAGGCCTCGGGATCGAGCTTTCCGGTCAATCGATCAAGCGCCGACCAGCGGCCGGTCGCGCACATCTCGGCGACAGCAGCCGCAATCCCGGGGCCGATTGCGGGAAGCGCGATTAGACCCTGCCGGCTTGCACGGGACAGGATTTCGTCTACAGGCTCTCTCAGTTGCTCAAGCACGGATGCCGCGCGCCGATACGCCTGTGTCCGGAAGCCACCTTCCCCCTGATGTTCCAGAAGGTCGCCCATCTCGCGCAAGCGGATGGCGATGTGAGCGTTCAGATGATGCACCATGAGACCTCCAGACGATCCGAAGTCCGCAACTCCGGCGTTATGCGACCCGGATCCGCCGTCGATGCCAAACGACTCCAGCCCCGGAAGGATCAGTGCGCCATCAGGATGGGAATGCTTGCAGCCTGCAGGATTTCGCGTGTGACGCCGCCGAAGATGAATTCGCTCAGGCGGGGCCGGCCATACCCGCCCATGACGATGAGGTCGGCGCCGACAGCCAGTGCCTGGCCGAGGATCGCGTCGGTCTCAGAGCGGTCCCCCGAATCCAGGTTGATCAGGTCGACAGCGGCGCCCCGATACGCCAGGTGCGCGGCGATATCGGCCCCCGGCTGCTCGCCATAGCCGCGCGAGAGCCTGGCGTCGACCGTCACCACGCTGACGCGCTCGGCGCCCAGAATCAGTTCGTCGGCATCAGCCAGCGCCCTCGCCGCTTCACGGGTCGGCTTCCAGGCGAACAGGATATGCTTGCCGATGCTGGAGCCCTTCCATTCCGGCGGGACAATGATCACCGGGCGGCCTGATTCGAACAGCGCCGCTTCCAGAATGGCCTGCGCCGCCTCCTTGTTTGTCCGCGAGGGCCGCGCGACGATGCAAACGTCAGCATGACGGGCGCGAAGGCCGATCACTGAACCGGCTGCGCCAAACTCGACGAGATAAGACTCGACGGTGGCCGGGTTGGCGGCTTTCGCGAGACGCGCCTTGAGCTTTCCGGCTTCTTCGCCGAGGTGCGCGCGTGCATCCACCACCAGCTGCCCATAGAGCGGATCAACGACAAAACCATCCACCGGCGCCACACTTGGCTGCCAGTTCACCACCGCGGCCGCCAGCCGGCCAGCCATCTGACTCGTGAACCTTTCTGCAAAGGCGATCACGTGCTCATTCTGCACCTGCGACGTGACAACGGCCAGGATGTCTCTGAAGCTCACGGTACGTCTCCTATGCTTCCTGGATATTCTCCTGGGGCGGCAACAGGATACGTGATGCAGGTCAAACTCCCCGGATAAAACGCACACGCCGCGCGCCTGGAGGGACGAGGGGCGTTCGGCGCCAAAGGAGAGAAGCCTTCAGGCGCGCGCTCTCGTCCGCCAGCCGCAGGCGACGTCGCGCAAATCAAGAGTCGAAAGGCAAAAAGAAGGAGGCGCGGGTTGAACCCGCGCCTCGGTATCGGACCAGCAGCACGACCGCTCAGGCGGGCAGCATCGCGAAGCCGGCCTCCTCCAGGTCGCCGCCTGCGGCCAGGCATTCGAGCGCGCCACGGTTGAGCACGCGGAAGCGGTACATCGACACCATTTTCACCCATTTCCGACGCTGGAAGTCGGACATCTTCCGGGAAACGGTTTCGAGGCGCATGCCAAGAAACTCGGCCATCTCGCTTCGACGCATCGGCAGATCGAACTCGGCGTCTCGCCCGTCGGAGACGTCCGCGACCGCAAGCAGGAATGTCGCCAGCTTCTGGTCGGCGGACTGGGTGCCGACACTGGTCAGCTGCGCTTGGGCGGCGCCGAGCTGGTTGCCGACCTGGCCGATCAGC
>JAUYSA010000023.1 GCA_030696545.1 Hyphomonadaceae bacterium | reverse complement strand
GGCCTGCAGGCCCGCCTGATGAGCCAGGCGCTGCGCAAGATCACGGCTTCGGTGTCGAAATCCAAGACCATGGTGATCTTCATCAACCAGATCCGCATGAAGATCGGCGTGATGTACGGCTCGCCTGAAACCACGACGGGCGGCAACGCGCTGAAATTCTACGCTTCCGTGCGCCTCGACATCCGCCGCATTGGGCAGATCAAGGAGCGCGATGAGGTCATCGGCAACCAGACCCGCGTTAAGGTGGTCAAGAACAAGGTCGCCCCGCCGTTCAGGCAGGTCGAGTTCGACATCATCTACGGGGAGGGCATCTCCAAGACGGGCGAACTGATCGACCTGGGCGTCAAGGCCAACATCATCGAGAAATCGGGCTCCTGGTTCTCCTATGGCTCGCAGCGCATTGGTCAGGGCCGTGAAAACGCACGGAAGTTCCTCAAGGATAACCCGCAGACCGCCGCCGAGATCGAGGACGCGATCCGCAAGAACGCCGGAATTATCGGCGAAAACCTGCTCGCGCTTGAGCCTGGCGACGACAACAGCGATGGCGATGATGACGGCAGCGAAGCTCCCGCTCCCAAGGCCAAGAAGGGCGGCTGAGCTAAGGCCGATATGACTTCCTGAAACCGGGTTCGTAGCCGGCTCAGGGTGCGCACATGGCAGTGCAGGAAGGCGCCGGTCAGGTTGACCGGCGTCTTCTGCGTTTTCTGAGCTGGTTTCGGGGTGCTCAGCCCTCTGGCCGCACCGGCGCGGCGTTGCCTGTGGCGGGGCCGGGCCTTATACCGCCCGTTGGTTCCCAAGCCGGGCTGGGATGGCTGGCGCCGGGACCCCAAGTAATCGGTCGTGGAGATGCGGCCGCCTTGTCCGGGCGGAAGCGGTCCTCATGACCTCAGGAGCCTGCTGATGACGTCCAATAGCTCGCCTTCGAAGTCCGGAACCTATGCGAGCGTGAACGCCATCCGCGCCGGGTTTCTTGATTATTTCGCGAAGAACGATCACGTCGTGAAGCCGTCGTCCTCGCTGGTTCCGCATGGCGACAACACGCTGTTGTTCGTCAACGCCGGCATGGTGCAGTTCAAGAACATCTTCACGGGCGCCGAGAAGCCGTTCGCCCCGCGTGCGGCAACGTCGCAGAAGTGCGTGCGCGCAGGCGGCAAGCACAACGACCTCGACAATGTCGGCTACACGGCGCGCCACCACACCTTCTTCGAGATGCTCGGCAATTTCTCGTTCGGCGACTACTTCAAGGAGCAGGCGATCGAACATGCCTGGAAGCTGGTCACGGGCACGTAGGGCCTTCCGAAAGACAAGCTGACCGTCACCGTCTATCACGACGACGACGAGGCGGCCGGCTACTGGAAGAAGATCGCAGGCCTGCCAGAGAGCCGCATCATCCGCATCGCCACCAACGACAATTTCTGGATGATGGGCGACACGGGCCCGTGCGGCCCCTGCTCGGAAATCTTCTATGACCATGGCGACCATATTCCGGGCGGCCCGCCCGGCTCGCCGGATCAGGATGGCGACCGCTTCATCGAGATCTGGAATCTCGTGTTCATGCAGTACGAGCAGTTCAACGATGGCCGCCCGCGCGTGCCGCTGCCCAAGCCGTCGATCGACACCGGCATGGGCCTCGAGCGTATTTCGGCGATCCTTCAGGGCGTCCATTCGAACTATGAGATCGACCTGTTCGCGAACCTGATCGCGACTGAGGAAGAGCTCTACAAGGTGAAGGCGCAGGGCGAGCAATCCGCGTCGCTCCGCGTCATCGCGGACCATCTGCGTGCGTCCAGCTTCCTCATCGCCGATGGCGTCACGCCGTCGAACGAGGGCAGGGGCTATGTGCTCCGCCGCATCATGCGTCGCGCCATGCGCCACGCGCACCTCCTCGGCACGCGCGAGCCGAACATGTTCAACCTCGTCGGCGCGCTGGCGAAGGAGATGGGCGAGGCCTATCCCGAACTCGTCCGCGCACAGCCCGCAATCGAGAGCGCATTCAGCCAGGAAGAACAGAATTTCCAGCGCACGCTCGGCCGCGGTCTCGCGCTGCTCGACGAGGAAACCGCCGGACTCGGCAAGGGCGGCGTGCTCAAGGGCGATGTCGCCTTCAAGCTCTACGACACCTACGGCTTCCCACTCGACCTCACGCAGGACGTGCTGCGTTCGCGCGACATGACTGTCGACGAGACCGCCTACAACGCCGCGATGGAAATCCAGCGCGGCAACAGCCGCGACAATTCCAAGTTCGCCGCTGGCGACAGCGCCGGCGAAGTCTGGTTCGCAGTGCGCGATGCGTCGGGCGCCACCAACTTCCAGGGCTATGAAGCCGAAGAAACCTCCGGTCGCCTCGTCACCGCCCTCGTCAATGGCGCCCAGTCGAAAGCGCTGAAGGCCGGCGACAAGGCGGAACTCGTGTTCGACCAATCCCCGTTCTATGCCGAGAGCGGCGGCCAGGCGGGCGACAGAGGCGAAGTCCTCTTCGCGGGCGGCGCGCGCTTCCGTGTTGACGACGTGCAGAAGCGCGTAAGCGATGTATTTGCGCATGTCGGCGAGATGGTGTCGGGCTCGGCAAAGGCGGGCGATGTCGCCGAGCTGAAGATCGATCGCGTGCGCCGGGCCAAGATCCGCGCCAACCATTCGGCCACACACCTGCTGCATGCCGCCCTGCGCAATCGCCTCGGCAAGCACGTCACGCAGAAGGGCTCGCTCGTCGAAGCCGACTATTTCCGCTTCGATTTCTCGCACACCGCGCCGATGACGCGCGATGATCTCGACGCCGTCGAGGCCGAAGTGAACGCCGTCGTGCGCCAGAACGCACCTGCGGAAATCCGCGTCATGGCGCCGGATAAGGCGATCGAAGCGGGCGCCATGGCTCTCTTCGGCGAGAAGTATGGCGATGAAGTGCGCGTTCTTCGCCTCGGCAATTCTGTGTCGGAAGCCAGCGCGCCTTACTCAGTCGAGCTCTGCGGTGGCACACACGTCGCGCGCACAGGCGATATCGCGGTTTTCGTGATCACGTCCGAAGGCGGCGTCGCGCAGGGCATACGCAGGATCGAGGGCGTCACCGGCGCGGCTGCGTTCGATTTCCTGAAATCGCGCGGCGCAATCGCCCGCGAGATCGCTGACCAGTTCAAGTTGCCGATCGCTGATGCTCCCGCCCGCGTTGCGCAACTTGTCGAACAGCGCAGGAGGCTCGAAGCCGAACTGGCTGACGCGCGCAAGAAGCTGGCCATGGGCGGTGGCGGCGCGGCGTCGGGCCCGGAAGAGGTCAACGGCGTGAAGTTCATCGGCAAGGTCGTCGATGTGCCGGCCAGGGATCTCAAAGGCCTCGCGGACGATGCCAAGAAGTCGCTGGGCTCCGGCGTCGTCGTGTTCGTCGCGACGGCGGAAGGCAAGGCGACAGTGGTTGTCGGCGTGACTGACGATCTCACGGCTCGCTTCAAGGCTGGCGATCTCGTGACAAAGGCCGTGCAAGCCGTCGGCGGCGCCAAGGGCGGCGGCCGCCCAGACATGGCGCAAGGCGGCGGGCCGGATGGCGCGAAAGCTGCGGATGCCATCGCCGCTGTCAAGGCTGCGCTCGCGGGCTGATCATTATCGATCGCTCCCGCCTGTGACACCGTTCGCAGGCGGGAGGGTTCCAATAGCGCCAAAGCATCCTGCTGCTCGCGGCTAGCCAGAGGCGCCCTAGCTACACCTCACCATCCCCCTCCGTCTCGCGCTGCGCGCGATCCACCTCCCCCTGCTCCGCATGGGGAGGCAACCCACCGGTCTCTGTTCACCACCGCCGGTGCCTGGCCTCCACCGCCGACGGCGGGGGAGGTGGATCGCTCGCACTTGCGAGCGAGACGGAGGGGGCTCAAGCCCACCATTCTCGCGGACGCTCTTCCCCCGCTTGCGGGGGAAGTACGGCGAAGCCGGGATGGGGGCGAGTTGCGAGAACGGTGCGCGAGACTCGCCCCCAACGTCTCGCGGCTTCGCCGCGATCCACTTCCCCCGTTTAACGGGGGAAGAGCGCCCGCCAGATCCCGCACATCTCACGCATCAGATTGGGGGATAACTTCCGACGCCTCCCAACACATTCAACGCACTACGC